>CALZHV010000028.1 GCA_945787485.1 uncultured Lachnospiraceae bacterium | reverse complement strand
TTTCTTCCATAATGGTCCGTCGTAATTTCGCCCTTGTAATAATTTTTTATTTTTTCATTTGTCAGATTTTCAATATCATAACCAATTGTAATTACAATCTGGTCTGTAATTAGTGCCTTGTCAACGAGCTGTAACACCAACAAATCCGTCATTTCCTTTATTATGAGACGTGTTTTTTCGTAATCATACGGTTCATGCAAAACCTGTCCTGATGACTGTTATTTCTCGGCTTATATTTTTTTATTTCTTCTATCGTACATGGTTCATATCCCCATGCATGGTCTATAAGAAGCTCCGCATTAATTCCAAACAATTTATACAATAAATCTTCATTATAAAAATCTCCGTCTTTACCGATGGAACATCTTGCAATATCGCCCATTGTATAAATACCGTGTGCCTTAAGCTTAGTCGCATAACCTTTTCCCACTCTCCAAAAATCAGTTATCGGAGTATGTGACCACAATTTTTCACGATATAATTTTTCATCAAGGTATGCAATTCTCACACCATTTTCGTCCGGTTCAATGTGCTTCGCAACTATGTCCATCGCAACCTTGCAAAGATACAGGTTTGTGCCGATACCTGCCGTTGCTGTAATTCCCGTTTGCGAAAGAACATCATTTATAATTTTTTCTGCCAGAGAGCGTGCATCCATATTGTATAATTTTAAATATTGAGTCACATCCATAAATACTTCATCAACGGAATACACATGTATATCTTCAGGTGCAATATACTTAAGATATATGCCATATATTCTTGTGCTGTATTGCATGTACAAAGCCATTCGCGGAGGTGCCGCAATATATTCGAGGTTATATTTTTTTGCTTTCTGTATAACCTCAAAAAGTCTTGCTCTTCCCGGAATACCATATGCCTTTAAAGACGGAGAAACAGCCAAGCAAATAGTCTTGGCTGTTCTACTTTCATCCGCAACAACTAAATTAGCCGTGAGCGGGTCCAATTTACGTTCTACACATTCTACAGAAGCATAAAAGGATTTTAAATCTATGGCAATATAAATTCTTTCATTTGGAATATTTCTATTTTGTATTTTATTATTTTCCAACATTTAACCTTTCTTCCACGTAGCCCTTGAGAACAAAATAAGCATTGGGAATATTTCAAGTCTGCCTGCTAACATATCAAAAATAAGTACCAGCTTGGACAATACACCAAAGCATGCATAATTTCCACTTGGTCCGACAAGATCAAGTCCCGGTCCGATATTGTTCAGGCATGCGAGTACTGCCGTAACATTAGTTGTGATGGAATGTCCATCAATGGAAATAAGCAAAAAGCTTACAAGATAAATCAAAACATACGCTATAAGATATACATTCGCAGTCTGAAGAATTTTTTCATCTACCTTATTTCCGTTCATTCTTACGACCTGAACCTGTTGCGGTCTTAATTCCTTCATTAAACCACGATGGAAATTCTTTATAAGAAGAACTGTTCTTCCACATTTAAATCCACCACCTGTACTTCCAGCCGAAGCACCAACAAACATCAGAAACAGCAACAGACTCTTGGAAAAGCCCGGCCATTCATCAAAGTTTGCCGTTGCAAAGCCTGTTGATGAAACAAGACTTCCAACCTGAAATGCAGCATATCTTACTGTTTCACCCCAGCTTCCGTACAAGCCTCTTATATTCCAGCTTATAAGCATAATGCTTACCAATACCATTATTATATAAAATCTGAATTCCTCATCCTTGAAAACATTTTTAATTTGTTTCAGTAAAATCAGATAATAACAGTTAAAGTTTACACCGAACAAAATCATAAACACAGTACACACGTTTTGAATATACGGACTATATCCTGCTATACTGTCATTTTTTATACCAAAACCACCTGTTCCTGCAGTACCAAATCCGGTACATATAGCATCAAACAACGGCATTTTTCCCAAAAGAAGCAACAAGATATCCAAAACTGTCAATACAATGTAAATTATATAGAGAATACGTGCAGTATGTCTCATTTTTGGCACAAGCTTTCCAACATTCGGCCCCGGGCTTTCTGCTCTTAAAAGATGCATTGTAAAACCGCTCTTTCCTTCCCTTCCCGGTACAATCGCAAGAAGGAATACAAGAACACCCATACCACCTAACCAATGTGTAAAGCTTCTCCAATACAAAATGCCCCTTGAAAGACTTTCTACCTCCGACAGGATTGATGCTCCTGTAGTTGTAAAACCTGATATTGTTTCAAACAGTGCGTCGATAAATGATGGTATTTCTTTTGAAAACACAAAAGGCAGACTGCCTAATATACCAAAAGCTATCCAGCTTATACCTACACATAACAAGCCTTCTTTTGCATAAAAATTATATTTAGCATTTTTTCCAAATATCAACAGCATTCCGCCTACTGCCGTAGTGATTGCTGTTGCGGCAAGAAATCCATAAACAGCATTTTCATCCCCATCCAAAACGCTTATCAATAACGCCGGCAGCATAAATGCGGCCTCGATAAGAAGCATCTGTCCTATGAATCTGCTCATCATCTTATAATTCATTATTATTCCCTGAAATTATAATATATAGTAGATATATTATATTATTAATCAGTAATTTTATTATTCAAAAATATCATTCAACTGATATATTACCCTGTCACTGTTTGTAACAACCAAAACAGTATCGCCTACCTGAAATAATGAATTACCATTTGGTATTTCAGGCTCAGAACCATGTGTAATACATGCAATAAGAATATTTGGCTTCAGCTTAATATCCTTAAGCGGCACTCCGCAATTTAAAGTTTTCTCATCCGCCCTGAATTCCGAAGCTTCAGCATGACCATCGGCTATGCTGTGAACCGATATGGCAGCACCTGTTTTATTGTGCAATGCCCTGACATATCTAAGAATGTTATTGCAGCAAAGTTCACTTGGACTGATAGTACTACCTATATCTATCGTATTAAGAATATTATTATTTGTAAAATGTCCAAATTTTGTAATAACATGCGGAATACCACGGCTCTTACTGTAAATTGAAATAATAATATTAAGTTCATCTAAGCCTGTCAAGGTTACAACTGCATCACAATTTTCGATCCCTTCACTTTCAAGAAGGTGTTCTTCACTCGCATCACCGTTTATTATGACAGCATCCGGCAATATTTCTGCAAGCTCTTCACATCTTTTGGCGTCGGATTCAATTATAACTACCGAAACACCACTCTTAAGCAGTCGAACTGCAAGGTAGTATGCAAGACGTCCGCCACCACAAATCATAACATTTTTAACCTTGTGTGTTACTATATCAAGATTGTTTAACAAAGTAGACAAGTTCTGTGTAGTAGCCGTAACAAATATTCTATCATCTTCCTTGAGAATGAATTTACCATCAGGAATGTAGCTTTCTCCGCTTCTGCTTACAGCACACACAAGGATATTACTCTTAACGATTCCGTAAATATCTGCCAACGGCTTGTTGCAAAGCTTACTGTTTTTATCAACACGCAATTCAACTATTTCAACTCTTCCCTTGGCAAATGTTTCCCTTTTCAAAAATCCCGGAACCTTTAGCAGTCTGTCCATTTCAACTGCCGCATGCTTTTCCGGATTGACCGCAAGGGATAAACCAAACAAATCCTTCATATCGTAAATCTGGTTTGTATATTCAGGATTTCGTATTCTCGCTATTGTATGAATTTTATTATTAATGCCCTTTGCAGTCATACAGGCAAGCAAGTTTACTTCATCATATGATGTAACGGCAATGAGCAATGATGCTTCCTTAATGCCGGCTTCAATAAGAACTCCCATAGAGGCACAGTTCCCCTGAACCGTCATAATATCAAATCTCTCAACGCTGTTACCTAATACTTTAGGATTAATATCAATAAGGGTAAGATCATAACCCTCATGTGCAAGCTGTCTTGCAACAGTGGAGCCAACTTTTCCATCGCCTGCAATTATTATTTTCATTTTTTACCTCCATATAACCGGGTTCTTATTACAACCCACGACACAACAGCCAACAAAACCGCTCCAATAACAATCCATGCCCATGCCGGAACATTTTTTATATTAAAGCATCTTACATTTATCCACATCTGGTTTATATTTTTTGTCTCTTCTTCATTGTAATAACCCATTATTGCGGTTCTGTCTATTGTTTCTTTATCCGGGTACTGCGATGTAAGCTGTCTTCCTATCTGACTTGCATCAGCACATACAATATAGTCTTCATCACTGTTATCACCCGAAAAGAAATATCCCACCGGATAATCTATGTTATCTTCATCATCTTCATCGGCATAGCACCAATTGAGATAATCAAATACAGTTGTGTCATCTCCACCGGCAATTGCTGATGTATATCCAATATAATACATATTCCTTACAACATTATCCGGTCTTGATAAAAAATTAACAAACGCTTCTGCAGCATGCTGTTTTTCCAAATCCCCGTTTATTCCGTCCTTTAACATTATCCATCCGTCAAACCAGAGATTTGAACATTCCACAGGAACTGCAAAGTTTAATTCAACGCCGTCCTCATCTGCAAGATCCATAGCATAAACGGCATCTCCCGACCACTGATAGTTAGCAACTATTTTACCTGTAACCATATCAGCCTTACCACTGTCAGTTTCAAGTGCATAGACATTGCCCATTGTTTTTTGAAGAACTTCTTCGACCTCATTAATTGTTTCCGGTGTGACATCATTCATTTCATCAAAAAGTCTGTCATGATAATTGGCGTCATTCATAAATTCTTCCGACAAAAGCTTATCAGCCTTTAAATATCCAAGCATGGCGAAATAAGTATCACGGACATTGTCTTTTAATGTTACCTGACGGTGAAATTTAGGATTATCAAAAATTGCCCACGTCGCTGCCTCTTCTTCCGTCACATATTCAGGGTTATACAAAACTCCTGTAATTCCCCACATATAGCATGCAGCATATTTGCTCCACGGCTCATCATTGATAAGGAAATTGTCAAATACATCCTTAATATACGGAGAAACACCATTTATATAATAATTATTTTCATCATTTGTATCAAAAAACTCCTCTGAAAAAGGCTGTACCTTATCTTCGGCAATAAGCTTCATAAGCATATAATCAGAAGGACATACAATATCATATGCGTCGCCAAGTGTCAGCTGATTATACAAATCTTCATTGGTACCAAAGCATGAGTATTCCACCTCAACTCTTTGTCCATAGGTTTCATAATACCACTCTTCAAAATCATCATACATGGCATTTTCACCTATTATGGAAGTACCGTTGTCAAGCTCTATTAATTCCTCTTCATCCCAGTCTCCCAAATCAATATATTCTTCCCAATTACATACACGAAGCTTTATCACATCTTCCTTTGCCTGTGGCGTAGCTGCAGGTATACTAAGCACTGCTGTTCCTGCCATCATAACTAAAAGTGATAACTTGGAAGCGAATGCAATTGATGCTTTAAATATATTTTTTTTCTTAAATCTCTGCATTTTTCGCCCCCTCCTTTTTACGAGAAGATAAATTCATTATTACAACTACAACAATAACTGCTACAAACATAACCGTTGAAAGTGCCCACAAGGCAGTTTTTATCTCAGTTTGCGAGCCTCTTGTAGCATTTACAACATACGTACTTATAGTATCGAAGGTTGCAGGCTTTGTGTAGCTTGCAATAAAATAATCATCCAGAGAAAGTGTAATTGCCATGGCAAAACCGGACACTATTCCCGGCATAATCTGAGGAAATACAATCTTTGTAAGTGCCTGTCCCGGTGTGGCACCAAGGTCACATGCTGCCTCATACAGACTTGAATCCATCTGTTTTAATTTAGGCACAACGGACAAATACACAAATGGTGCCGAAAGGACTATATGACCTACTATCAATGGTATAAATGTACTCTTTTCAACATTACACACAATTACCATAGCTATACATACAGAAAAACCGGTAACAACATCTGCATTTACTACAGGAACCTGATTAAGAGAATTGACAATTCCCTTTGTTGTTTTTCCTGAGTAAAAGCTTCCGATAGCGCCAAGTGTTCCCAAAACAGTTGAGAATACAGCTGAAACAAGTGCAAGCAGCACAGTTCCAATAATCATGCTTCTAAGTTCTTCATTTTCAATTAATGTAATGTAATTCTGTAATGAAAATCCATGAACCGAGCCGATGTTTGCCGATGTTGTGAAGCTGTAAAACGCCAGAATCAATATAGGCATATACACAAACAAAAGCATTATTACAATAAAAATCGCAGAAAAGAATTTTTTCATTATAACAAAGAACCTCCTCTCGATTCATTTTCATCAGTATACTTACTTGTCATCAATGTTATTATTGCAATTATTGCAAGTAACACGAGCGAAATCATAGAACCGTTATGCCAGTCATATGCGCTGAAATAACTTCCTATGAAGCTACCCATTATATAAGTGCTGTTATATAACATATCCAAAACAACATAATTGGTCATTGACGGAAGAAATACCATTACAACTCCACTGATTATTCCCGGTACCGAAAGTGGTAATGTAATCTTCAAAAACACCTGGACTGAATTAGCTCCAAGGTCTGATGCAGCTTCAAGAAGACTGTTATCAAGTTTAAGCAACGTCGTATACATTGGTAAAATCATAAAAGGCAGGAAATCATATGTCATACCTATAATGGAATTTAAAAACGGATAATATGCAAGATTTCCCTCTATTAAGGTCAGTATTTCTTTAAGTGCCGTTATTCTAAGTGTAAAGTTAATCCACATAGGAAGCACAAACATAAACACAAGAACCATTTTCTGTTTCATTTTGCTTCTTGCAAGAATATAAGCTATAGGATATGCCAAAAGGAGACACACTATTGTAGTGGCAATGGCTATACTAAAGCTGTAAAACAAAGTACCCAAAGTATTAGGGCTTGTAAAGAAGTTTATAAAATTTTTTATTGTGAACTGTCCGTCTCCATTAGTAAAAGCATAATAAATTACTACCAGCAATGGAAGAGCGACAAAGCAAAGCAAAAACAACAAATACGGTATGCACAGTTGTTTACGCGTAAATTTTAAACCTTTCAATTCAGAATCCTCCCGTGAGTAATATTAGCTTTATTTTTTGAGTGAATAACTGATTTTATCCTGCGGTATTATAAGACTTATAAAATCGTCCATATTCCAAAGGTCTTCATCATCTACAATAAAATCATGTTCATCCTCAGTACGTACTACATAACTGTAGTGGTCACCTTTGTATATAAGATTGATAATATTCCCCTGAACAATACCTGCATCAGCATCATCGCTCATTTCTATATCCTCAGGTTTTACGGAAACAATAATCTTTACCTTGTCAATTTCTATTTCATCACCATGCTCATCAACAAGCACTCCGTCTTCATTTTTCTTACAGTTTGTCAAAACCTTTGTCACATCACATTCAAGCTGTCCGTCAAGGAAAGCAAGCTTATAATTACTGTCGATTGCAGATTCAAATTTATTTATTGTATTTTCTGCTATCATGATGTGTATACCGTCAGGTTCAACACAAAGACCAACCTTTTCTCCAACCTCGGATTTTTTAGTTGTCTGAATAACTATCTCATTCTTTCCGGACAAAACAGTAATTTCATAATGAACACCCTTAAATATAACACTTATTACCTCACCCTGAATTGTTCCTTTTTCAGGTGTTGTAATAATAACATCTTCCGGACGTATTACTGCATCTATCATCGTTCCGTCAGGAACATCATCGACACATTCAAATTCCGCACCGCAAAATCTAACCTTATATTTACCGGTCATAATTCCGTTAAAGATGTTACTTTCACCTATAAAGTCAGCGACAAATGCATTTTTTGGTTCGTTGTATATATCCTCAGGTGTTCCTATCTGCTGAATCTTACCTTCCGACATTACAACAATCTTATCAGACATCGTAAGTGCCTCTTCCTGATCATGTGTTACATAGATAAATGTAATCCCAAGTTTTTCATGCATGCTTTTAAGTTCAAGCTGCATCTCTTTTCTCATTTTTAAATCCAATGCGCCAAGAGGTTCATCAAGGAGCAATATTTCCGGCTCATTTACGATGGCTCGTGCAATTGCAATTCTCTGTTGCTGACCACCTGAAAGTGTCTGTACCTTTCTATTCTCAAAGCCCTCAAGGTCAACCATTTCCAATGCTTTCTTAACCTTTTTGTCAATCTCGCTTTTCTTAATTTTTTTAAGCTTAAGTCCAAACGCAATATTGTCATATATATTTAAATGTGGAAATAATGCATAACGCTGAAAGACTGTATTGATAGGTCTTTCATTTGCAGGTAAATCCGTAATATTTTTTCCGTCAAGAAGAATTTCCCCTGTTGTCGGCAAGTCAAATCCTGCCAACATACGAAGAGTTGTCGTTTTTCCGCAACCTGACGGTCCAAGAAAAGTTACAAATTCTCCTCTCTTTATACTCAAATTAAAATCATCGACAACAGTAAATCCATCATCAAAGGTTCTGCTAATATTATTGAATTGCAATATATTGTCCTGCATCTTCTTCCTCCTACGTTTTGTGATATATTATTTGTCCTATGGCCAATAAAATTATTCATGTATTATTTGCATTACATAAAAAAACAGGTGCAACCACCTGTTTTTTTATAAATGGTATGCCTAATTTTACTCAAAGTCAATGATACTGGTCTTTCTTTCAAGCTCCTTGCCATTTACAATAAATTCATATCTTCCATTTTGTAATGTTGTATGTTCTTCATCAAGCATAATATCAACACCTGTTGAATTAATAACTTTCACAGATAAATCCGCATTGAAGAATTTAACGTATGAATTATTTCCATATTGTGCCAGACCGCAACTGTTTTTACCCTGAGCATTAAGCTTGACTGAACAATACTTCGCATCCATCGAAATATCTCCGACAAAGCTTCCGACACCTGCACTTTTTGCAGCTCTTAGATTGGTACTCAGACTGCCATTGCTAAGTAATATTGAAGTGTTTTTTCCTTCAAGCGTACCTAACGCAATCATGTCAGTTCCCGAACCTACTATTCTGGCAGAAAGATTTTCCATTATAATCCTAGATTCATCAAAATAGGAACCGATTGCGACACCTTTACCAACATCAAATGAAATGTCCAGATCACAATATTTTATTTCTAATGAAGCTTCATTATGCATACATCCGATTGCAACGCCGTCCTGCCCCGTCATTCGGATTACATATGCACCTTTCTTGATTTCTATATTTCCACCAAGTCCTGATCCTATCGCAACACCTTCCATACCATTTGTTACGATAGAAACTGTACCATCCTGATTAAATACTATGTCACCATGTGATTTGTCAATATCATTTCCAATTGCATAATATTTAGCCTTTGAAACGCTGATAGAAAGATTTCCATCTCCCATAAATTCAATTTTTGAGCTTTCAGGAACTCTTATTCCTTCAACCTTTAATTCATTGTCCCCAACCAATACCAGTTTGACATCAACATTTTTACCAATGTCAATACACGGAACACCTTTTTCTCCCATGAGATTAACATTTTCAAATATTAATGTTCCCTTAAAACCATCTTCCAGTTTTATGTTGGCATTTGCGACAAATCCGACTGCCCCTTTAATCGTTATTTCCCGGTCACTATGGCTTTGTTTAAAAACGATACTTCTGTATTGATTAGCAACAATTCCTACAATTGAAAGTGTTTTTTCATTTGTAACCATAAGTGTCTTCTGACTGTTCTTAATGTTATTTATCTGATTGTATTGAATAATCTCATTAAATCTATTAACAGCTATATTCTCAATTACAACCGGATTTGGTTTTGCAGTGTAATATCCCTGAACGAGATCTACACCGAGGTTTATAACCATCTCAAGCTCCTGTGCAACTTCAATGCCTTCTGCCAAAATAACAATATCATTGTCACGACCAAATTCAATAACATCTCTTACAAAATGCTGTTTACTGATATCATTGTGTATACCTGAAAGAAGCATACGGTCAATCTTTACATACTTAGGCATATATCTAAGCAGATTGTTTACATTTGAATATCCTGAACCATAATCATCAACAGCCATATCGATATTCATACTGATATAATTTTCTCTGAATCTCTGAAGTGCAGCATCATCGAGCTCCGCACCCTCTGTAATTTCAACAACTATTTCACACTCTGCAAGCTTCATTTTTTCAGCAAGCTTTGCTCTGTCCTCATCATTTAACTGATATCCCGGAATACTGTTAATAAATACCTTTTTTTCTCTAAATAATTTTTTATGTTCTATTACAAAATTAATAACATTGAAGAAAGTAGCCCTTTCAACATCATAAAGTCTGCCTAATCTTCCGGCACTTTCAAGCACGACCGGTGGTGCGACAGGCTTTTCTGTTTTGGTGCGCATAAGTGCTTCGTATCCAAATATTCTTCCTGTCCTTGCATCCACAATAGGCTGAAAATAATACTGCAAAAGATTCTCATCAAGAATAATCTTTACAATTTCATCATTTTTTATATCTTCTTCAGTAATTTCTCTGTTGAGAAGCTTTTTCTCCTGTATTTCCTGTTTTTTCTTATTTTTAACATTTACGGCTTCTGCAACAAGCTCCTCTATTTCATCTGCATCTGAAGCCTTATCCTTTGCAGACCCCGACAACACCTCAATAATATAATCCTCAGAACTCTCTGTATTGTATTTATCTAGTTTTTCAATTATATCCGCAAGAAGAATTCTGCTTCTGTCAAATGAATTATCCTTACAGAAAGAAGCAATTACAAACTCATCATTACTCATTCTTGTACAAACTTCATCATTCTGCAAGCTGTCATTTATTATGCGAGCAAGGGCAGTAAGTGCCTTGTCTCCTGCTTTTCTTCCGTAATTAGCATTAATCTGCTTCGTTGAGCTCATATCTATGACAGTTAAAACAATGTATATTTCCTCATTGGAATAATCATTCATTATCTCTTCTGCCTTGTTAATAAAACCTCTGTAATTATACAAACCTGTAAGTGCATCTCTTATCTGTGATGCCTCAACTTTATCGAGATACTTCTTAAGTCCTACCTGTCTGAAATATGCTTCCATACCCTGAATTACACTCTTAATCCATACACGATAAACCTCTTTATAAACTATTGGCTTATCACCAAAATTAATTACAGTATACCCGAAGCAACGGTCTTCAAAGAATAATGGTGTAAAGTAAAATGCCGTTGGATACTCTCTGTCATCGTTTAACTCCGGTAACATCAGCTTTGAATCAAAGGTATCGTTAAAATCAATAACATTACCTGTGTCCCTGTCTGGTCCGCACTTAATTATTCTGTACATTTTATCGCTGTATCCATATCTGATTGCTTCTTTCCCTATACAGGTTTCAGGCTTTTTCCATGTTTCATTTAAGCATAGATGGAAGCTTTCAAAATCTCTGATTTGATATATATATTGAAACACGGTATTAAACAGAGATTGATAATCATCCTGTGCGAGCAAATTTTCCATCATGTTATTGTAGCAGGAATAATATGAAACATCTGATATATCCGTAGCCCAATGCTTTCTCTTTAAATCAAGAATCGAAGATGTACAATCCTCACATCCACAGCTTCCTCCAATAATAAGCTTTACTTCCGTTTCAAAGTTTTTCATCTTTTTTCCCGTCAGCTTGCAGTCAACCAAACGCGCCGTATATCGTCCACAGTCCTCAGCAGGCATTTCTGCCGATGTGATTGCAACAGGACTATTTATACCATCGCTGATTGAATCATATCCTATGACCGCTACATCCTCGGGTATTTTGTATCCCTGCTTTTCAAGCTCACCACAGACTCCGATTGCCATACAGTCGTTGGCACATACAATAGCCTCAGGCATATGTTTTCTCTCGTTTACAAGCTCATTTACCATATGAGCACCGCTCGTATACCAATATGTACCATAGAAAATCATATCCTCAGTAACCTCAAATCCATGATTTTCCATACTGTCTATATACCCCTGCAAACGTTGTTTAGAATGCAAATGTTCTTTAAAGCCATTAAGGAAATAAATATCCTTATATCCATGTACTTCTATAAGATGATCAACTAGCTCCTGTAAAGGTTTTCTGTGATTCATCATTACACTTTCAAAATACTGTGATTCTTTATCAATAACCAAAACAGGTCCATCAAATTCTTCTTTAATTCTTTTTTCAAGCTTTTCAACAATGCCTGGTGTCTGAATTGTGTCTGACAACATTACAATTGCATCAAATTGATTGTACTGAATCAAATTATAAATATTGGATTCTCCAACTTCTCTTTTGGGATTATCCTGATATTTTAAGAACATGGAAAAAACACAAACATCGTAATCATTACTAAAGGCTTCCTTTAGGAAACCTTGTAAAAAACGATTTTGTGTGTTTTCTTCTGCTTGTGCAATTAAAACTGCAATTTTCTTATGAATCATTTTCCCCTCACACTCATCCTGAAATTTATATTATTCCAGGATAGCTTCTCATGTCTTTTGTCACTTCATCTATATGTAGTCCGAAATATCCGCTATCAACACCATCGTATGCTTTTTGCATATCTTCGGCACATTCAAGCATAGAAAGTGGAACCCCAATAAACATGTCATCTACAGAAATTTCTATCTCGCCTGTATTGAGCGTTATTGATTCCTCTACTTCATTGTACGGCTCAGCCATTAACAATTCTTTAACCGCCTCACTAAAATATGGCATAGCCTGTGGCAACGAAATAAACTTCTTATTTTCTGCCTGACTGTCAAAGCCTTCTTTTAATATACACAGCTTCTTCTTTGAGGTTTTCTCTCTTGCACCAACCACAAATGCTTCCGCTGCATATTTCATAACCTCATTTCTTCTGTCATTTGTAGGCGAAACAAACATAACATTAATTTCCTGTAATGTTGGTTTCTTATCAGAAAATGCTACGGTAATAAGTTTTTCCGGTCCGTATGCACCAACTCCCAAAAGGAGATTTTTGTATATCTGCTCCATTTCTTCCTTTACAGGAACAACTCTTCCGCTATCAATATCCGCTTCATGATTAATCATAAGATTGATAATACCTTTTCTAAGTCCTTCCATTCTGTCATTTGTGACATAATCAGCAGGAAGAAACTCTGACTGTTTTGCATCCTTAAGCAGATACTTTAATACCTTCTTACCATCGTCTGCAAAGCCCTGAACAGCTTTATTCAAATCATCACCAAAAGGTGTAAACACTTCGTTTAAGTGTTCCGCTTTCTGTCTTAACAGTCTTATGGCATCACCAAACACATCCTGATCATCAAGCCCTTCTATTATCATTGTTCTTTCTTTTTCATACGCATCCTTTAAACATGCCTCAAAATAACCGTTTTCGGTTTCTCTCTTAGCTGATGGAAATGTGAAAAATCTCTTTGACACGATATCAAGAATAGAATCTACAATTCTCTTAAACTCTCCTGTTGGTCTGTAGCTTCGTTGCATTTCTTCAAGTTTTTTAAGCTCGGCAATAATACCGGTATCTGTTTCAGTTCCGGCAACACCTGCAGCACCTATAATCTTCATTGTAATAAAAGGACCGTATTCTTCCATGTATTTATTAATCTGTCCGTCAATACTCTGAAAAAGTTTGTTTTTTATAGACTTAACGGTAGCAGGAAGATCCGATTCAAATCTTGACAAATGACGTGGCAATATTGTTCTAAGATCATCCTGACCCTTCTTAATAAACTTATACTGTGGTTTTTCAAATTGTCCCGGACGAATAAGTCCGTTAATATTAAGATTAATATCTTCTCCCGGTTTTCCTTCGAAAAATCTTTTAAATTCGCCAAATGCGGTATTGATATCCTTTGCGACTACAGTATCCATGTCAGGAGCTTCGTACAGTTTTTTGTATACTTCCTTGAACACTTCGTATTCGCAAATATTTTCTATTTCTTTGATAGGAATCTTATAATCAGATTCATTTACTACCTTGAAATAACCTTTATCATTATGTTCAAAGAAAGAATCTCTAAGCAGCTTGCGATTACCTGTTTCATCTTTGCCGCCAATGAATTTGTTGCTTGCAAGCTTGTATAAGAAATAAGCCAGGTCATTACATATAATGTGTTCCGGAATATATCCCTGTTCGTCCTTTTTACCTGAAACAAGCATACATGAATCAAATATATTTTCTCTCATGCTAAGTCTGTGAGTTGTACTTTCAAACACATATCCCTCACCATGATTGGCAATTCTCATAAGATAGTCAACTTCTTTTAAAGTTGCGCATCCGTTAGCATTTAACAAATCAACCTTTTCACTGTCGTTTGTAATTGACAGGTTACTGAAAAGTACATCCGGCATAAGAAGGCAACCGCCCACTCTTACATTTTTCCACTTTTTTGATTTTGCAAACGCTTTTATGTTATATGTAACATCTGATAAAATACCGCTTCCTGTACCACCGGCAACACCTGATACAACAATAACATCCATTTTACCGGTTGCAGATTTACTATATATTTCATCAAGCTTTTCGAACAATAAAATTCTCATGTCCTCGTATGCATTAGAAAACATAAGTCGTCCAACCTGTCGATTGCCTTTTGCACCATCAGGTCCTATGTTTAAAGCCGGGAAATCACTGTTCATCCATTTCGCAAGATTAGGATGAATAGGATTATTGTCTATTCCGTTAGCCAAAATATTGGCAAGATTAGGTCTGTAAATACTGATTATTTCTAATGCATTTAATCCTAAACCTTCTTTGCTGTCTTCTATAGACGCTTCCATAGCAGGAATATCAGAATCTATCCACAAAAAATGTATATTATCGTCATGAGTCAAGTCATCCTTCATCTTATTTTTAAGACTGGTTACAACTTTACCTCCAAGTCCTCCAAGCCCAAGTACTAATAAATCTCCGTTAAATTTTATCTCGTTGTCAACATTTCCAAATATTCTGATATCTTTTAATCTATTAAATTCTTCCTTTTGAGTTTCAATTAATATCATATTATTTCTCCTTATAGATAAACCAAACTCACAATAGCATAATAAAGAGTTTCGCAAGTGAAACTCTCGCACCGGGTGCATGTTGCGTTAGTAATTATATTATTAATTAATTATACTTTTTTTGACACAAAAAAAGTCTACACCAACTATAATTATAGCAGATATAGACCTTTTTCACAATATAAAGATTTTAAGTAAAAGATTATTATTTGTTGTATTTATTTTGTTATTACAACCGACTTTGTATCACTAAATTTAGAATTGTATTTTATGTCTTTTATCATTATGTAACGACGTACTCTTACATAATATGTTTTGCCTTTTTCAAGATTTCCTACTCTTCTGTGATCAACTGCAGGGTCTGCAACCTTAACACTCTTAAATGTTGCAAAATCCGAAGTTTCCGAATACTGTATTTCATATCCGGTTACCTGTGATGCCGTCTTCCATGTTACACTAAAGCTATTTGCGGTCTGACATCCGAGATATGTAATCAGTCCGTTATTAATTCTTATATAACCGTATTGATTTGAGAAATTACCCTTAATTCCGCTCTTTTCTCCTACGATCTTATATGTATATTTCTTACAATTAATTACATTTTCGTCTGTGTATTCAAGGTCAGTAACTTTGGCTATCTTGGTGAATTCTGTCTCATTGTATGCTTTTCTGTATATTGTGTAGTATTTCGCATACGGAGCAGCATCCCATACTATCTTCAACCCTTTATTTACATTTAAAACTTTTTTGATTACAGGTGTGCCCGGCTTAATTGTAAAAGTCTTTGTTGCACTTCCCGTATACAGTCCCTTACCTGTAATTTTAACTGTAGCTGTCCCGATTTCGACATTATTATAATATGCTAAAGTATAATCTGTTCCTTCTACAAGTCTGGTTGTGCCAAACATTACTTTAACTGAAGGTTTGATTTCTTTACCGGTGTATTTTATGCTTGTAGCTCCGAGTGTCACGGTACACTTCGACATAAATGCCTTAACTTTAACACTACATGCTGCTTTCTTACCGCCACAGCTTGCTACAATTTTAGTAATTCCGGGAGCTACTGCAGTAACCTTTCCTGATGTACTAACCTTTGCAACTGCAGTATTATTGCTTGACCATTTTACAGTTTTATCTGTTGCATCCTCCGGATAAACTGTTGCCTTAATTGTATCTGTGTCAGTTCCTCCTATTGCAAGAGTAAGCGTAGTCTTATCTAATTCTATTCTTTCCACACTTATTCCATCCATATAGTATTTTGGATCGATAACCTGGTTGGAATCTGATTTGTACAATTGATACAAAGCTGCTGAAGCAGCAACAAGTGTTGCGTTGTAATCAATTGCAACTTCGTTACATTGAAAATCATCCGCACTATCTGTGTAGCTTCCATCTTCCTTTGGTCCTCCGACGAGCGCACCAAGCAATACATGTGCCTGAGTAGTTGTGCCCTTTGGTCCACCTTCATATCCCGATGCTGCTCTGTGGTGAGGATACTTTGAGCTAAGGCTACTGTATCCGACAATGTAGCATCTTTTTGCATTATTATTTCCAAGCAGATAATTCATCTGGGTTGTTGCCCAGCTCTTATATGTTGTTGAGCCTGTAAGCTTATCATACATAAGGCCTGTGTATTG
>CALZHV010000027.1 GCA_945787485.1 uncultured Lachnospiraceae bacterium | reverse complement strand
GACACCCTTTGCCTTAACCTTACCTTCAACCATAACCTTTACATCAAACTTCACAAGTCCTGCACCGCCACTTTGCTTTCTGGCTTCAATTTCAAGCATGTCTCCCGGTAATACCGGACGAAGGAATTTGAAATCTTCACATTTTAAAAGTACATATATGATGTCATCATCTGTTCCTTCACTCTCTATTGTTATTGAACAAAGCTGTGCACATGCTTCTATCACAAGTACGCCCGGCATTATTGGTGCATCAGGAAAATGACCTGTAAAATATGGTTCATTTATTGATACGCATTTTATTCCTTTTGCATATACACCATTTTCCACTTCCACAACCTTTTCAATCATTTGAAAAGGCGGACGTTGTTTTATTCTCTTTTGAACTTCATTTATATTCATCATTTATAAGCTTAAGCCTCCGTCTAATACAACAACCTGTCCTGTCAAATATGAACTTTCATCACCTGCAAGCATGGCTACAATATTTGCAACCTCTTCTACTGTGCCGAAACGCTTTAATGGAATATCCTTTAAATATTCCTCTCTCTTTTCTTCCGGAATATCATCTATCATATCTGTTGCAATAAATCCGGGTGCAACTGCATTTACTCTTATTCCGTAAGGAGCTAATTCTTTTGCCATTGTTGCAGTCATTGCATTTACAGCTCCCTTTGTTGAGCTGTATACTGACTGTCCCGGTACTGCAAGCTTTGAACTTACTGATGATACATTTACAATAGAACCTTTCTTCTTAGAAAACATCTTAAGTACAGCCTGCTGTGTACAGTAAAGATATCCCTTAATGTTCAAATCAATACACTTATCTATTGTATCGCTTGTCATCATAAGAACAAATTCGTCCTTTACTATTCCTGCATTATTTACCAAAACATCCAATTGACCAAATGCATTTATAGTTTCTCTCATTAATGTCTTAACTTCTGCAGGGTCTCCAACATTTGCCTTAACAGCTACAGCTTCACTTCCTGCTGCCACAATTGCATCAACAACTTCCTGTGCTGCTGCTTCATTTGAATTGTAGTTTACTACAACTCTGTATCCTTTCTGACCAAGCTTAATTGCGCAAGCTCTTCCGATTCCTCTTGATGCACCTGTAACAAGTGCTACCGGAGCTACATTATTATTTTCCATTACTTATCCTTTCTTTTATGCAAATGTTTTTCTTATTGTGCCTTCTTTAATACAACAGCACTGTATGAACCGCCCATTGCATAAGCTGTTGCAATAACATATTTATATTCTGATGTATCAACATTATCTGTCTTAACGCTGTCTGCAGTTACGTAGTATGCCTTTTGAGTCTTGTCAAGGTCACCTGACAAAGTAAGTGCTGCATGTGCAACTGACAATGTACTTGCTGCTGCTCTTGCTTCTCCTACATAATCGCGAACATTGTGTACAGGTACATTTCCTCCGAAGAGCTCGCCGTACACATTCTTTTCTATATCATCAATATCCTTTAAACCATTTGCAAATCCATAGATAGCATCTACCTGATCAAGACCAATTTCAGCCATTCCTACTGCATCGAGAATTGCATTCATAAGACCCTTGTCAGAACCTACGATTTCTCCGTAAGGAACTACCTCGTGTGTCATTGCATAACCTACTACCTCAGCATATTTCTTAGCATCATGAGCAGCTGCACTTGACTCACTTTCGAGTGCAATTGTTGTACTACCATCTGCGAGTACAAAACCATTACCATCACTATATGCATCCTTCTTTTCGTCTGTAACAAGACCAAGCTGACCATAAAGCTTATCCATTACACGGCTGTTTTCATCTGTACCTGTTGCAAGCATAAACTTTGCTCTGTTCTGACGAATCTCGTTATATGCATAACATATACTGCTCATACCTGACTGTGAACCATTTGTTACAGTAACATTGTATCCTCTCATACCTGTCTTAATTGAAAGGTATCCGCCTGCTGCATTGTAAACAGTATTTGGGAAGTTAAATGCCGAACCCGCAATTGTTCCGTTTTCAGATATATTCTCCTGGAATTCATATACTGTTGTAACAGGACCGTCACCAGTACCGATAATCATACCGAGCTCTTCTGCATTTTCGTCTGTAATTGAAACTCCTGCGGACTCAAGTGCTTCAAGTCCCGATATAACCTGCATAAGACTGAACTTATCAAGCTTTCTGTAAAATGCCATCTTAATTCCGTACTTATCGTAATCCTCCTTGCCAACATTAGCACTGACTGAATTTTCCGAAACCTGTTCACCTGCATTAATTTTGGCAATATAATTATCAACACCATTTCCAAGTGTGCTTACAATACCCATACCTGTAATGTAAATCTTTTCATCATTTTCTGTTTCATTTACGTTTCCTGCCTTCTTTGAGAAAATAATACTTGCATTACTTCCTCCGAATGCAAATGAATTTGACATTACATAATTGAGTTCTTTTTCCTTCATCTCATTTGGCATGAAATCAATCTTTCCTGCCTTTTCAGCAAGAACAGCCTTGTCTTCATCAGAATATCCGATTGTTGGCGGAATCTTGTTCTCTGTAAGCGCTTTAATGGCAAATACAGCCTCTATTGCACCTGCAGCACCGAGACAGTGTCCTACCATTGCCTTTGTTGAGCTGACACTCAAATCATCGTTTGTTTCATCAAAGATTGTATGTAATGAAAGGAACTCTGCTTCATCATTCTTGGCAGTTCCCGTACCATGCGCATTTACATAAGAAATGTCCTTTGGCTCGATGCCTGATTTTTCAATTGCTGTTCTTATCGCATACATCTGACCTAAGCCATCCGGACGAGGAGCTGTAATATGATGAGCATCACTGCTTATACCTGCTGAAAGAACGTCACAATAAATCTTCGCATTTCTCTTTGCCGCATGCTCATACGATTCAACAATGATTGCACCCGAACCTTCGCCAAGTGTGATTCCGTTACTATGATTAAAAGGAGAACATGCCTGTTCTGAAAGAGCATGTAATGCAAGGAAGCCACTAAACGGAACCGAAGCAAATGCATCAGCACCACCAACGATAAATGCATCAGCAACTCCTGCACGAATAAGCTCACATGCATATGCAATACTTATACTGCCGGCTGCGCAAGCATTACCTACGTTTGTGATAATACCCTTTGCTCCTGCAAAATTAGCAACATGATTAGCTATTGAAGCTATTGTCATCTTATTAATATCTTCTGTTGCTTCACCATTATCTATATAATTTTCAATACTCACAACACCACCGACACAGCTTCCCATGATAACACCGACTCTGCCGGCATTTGTTTCATCAATCACAAGACCTGCATCCTTTAATGCCTCGTTTGAAGCCTTAAGGCAAAGCTTTGATACTCTGTCTACATTTTTTGCTTCATCCAAGTCATCGAGATTGTCGCAGGAAACTTCCGCTCCGAGATTTGCATAACAGTCAGCTGTATTTACCGATTTAACCTCATCTATACCTGTTTTACCTGCCAAAGCATTCATCCAGCACTCATCAACAGTATTTCCAATTGCGCTTATAAGACCAAGTCCCGTAACAACGCAACGTGTATTAATTTGCTTATTCATAGTATTCTCCTTTTTCAATTTGTATTTATTTTACAAAGAAATGCGAAACTATAGACAGTTTCGCATTTCTTTTGCTTTCTTATTACATATTTGCCACTACATACTTTGTAAGGCTTGTGATGTTGTAGAAATGTTCCTTTGCAACACCTGTCATTGCAACGCCGTAAGCTGAATCGATGCATGAAATAATCTCAAGTGAGTCAACTGAATCAAGACCAATTCCGTCACCAAATAAAGGTACTTCAAAGTCTAATTCTTCCTCAGGAATTCTAAGGTTCTTTGAAAGCATTCCTTTGATGTTTTCTGCGATTTCTAATTCTTTTTCGTTCATTGCATACCATCCTTTTCTTATATATTTTCATAGCCATAGGCTACGTATTACTGATTTATAATTTTAACAATGACATTTATCCGCCATATTTTTATTCTGTAACAAACCTTCTATATACCATATTTTTCTTTAAGCTCAATGACCTTATCTCTTGCTACATTGGCATATTTTTTTAATACGGCAGAAGGTCTTCCTTCCTCATTTAAGTCCATGGATACCGGTTTTCCAATTATTATGTGTATTCTCCTGAAATTGTGAAACAATCCGTCAATACATATAGGAACAACAGGCACTTCGGCTCTTTTTGCAAGCATTAAAAAGCCGGGTTTAAATTCATCCGGCAGTCTTTCCTTGCTTGTTTTTCCCTCCGGGAACATATATACAGGATAACATTCATCAAGCTTCTTTACTCCCAAGTCAAGCCATGAGGTATCCATATCTTTTCTGTCTATTGGTATATATGGCAAATTTCTAAAAAGCCAGTTGATTTTCTTTTTTTCATACCAATCTCTTGCCACATATGTGTGAACCTTATATTTTTTAAATAACACTGCCATATAAAGTCCGTCAAGATGACCCGTATGATTAGAGAACAGCAGACACTTTCCGCTACCAAGCACTTCGCACGTTGCCTTTTTATCTTCCCATGTAATCTTAGGCGGATAAATCACTCTTAAAACGATGTTTGTAATTGAAAATGCGAGACTTACTATTCCATGTTTTAAATTCTCAAATAACTTCATACAATCAACCTTTTTATGTAAATTACTCTTTGTTAATCGGCCTTCCGTATGGTCCGACATCCTGTTTGTCCCAATTCATATTAATTATCATATCAAATGTATTATGACCAAGCATCGGAACCTGAAGTTTCTCCCTTGTATCCTCCGAAAGTCTGCCTTGCTTTGCAAACTCTCTTCCGGCATCAGTAAATTTTACCAGATATTTGTTAACTTTTGCTTCAAGACTTTTTTCTGAAAGCACTCCGCCCTGTGGTGCAAAAACTGTAGTATATTTGCCTTTTCCGCAAATCTTGTCAAACATTATCGTTAAGGAATCGTAGTTACCAACTGTAGTTTCGTATCCGCAGGTTGATACAAGCACAAGCTTTTTTTGATTAAGCTCCGGATATCGCATGTTATGAAGAAATCTGTTACCCTCTTCATCTCCGTTGCTTGCACGATATTCCTGTACATAAGAAACCATTCTGTCTGTAAAGGCTTTCATCTGAGAAGGCATATTAAAGAAATATAACGGAAATGCTTCTACGATAACATCATGCTCCATAACGAGCTTTCTTAATTCATCCATGTCATCCTTCACACAGCATACACCGGGTGTAGCCTTCCAGCATACAAAGCATCCGTGACAAGGTTCTATGTTCTTGTCACAAAGATTAACCTCTGTCACCGTTGCTCCCGCTTCTTCCACTATTCCTTTTACAAATGCACGAGCGACCTTTAATGAAGCACTTCTCTCGCCTCTCATGCTTCCACTCAAAAGTAAAATTTTCAACGCAAAATCACCCGCGAGCATTGTCCGGGCGCCTCCATAATAAAATTAATTTTTTTATGCCTTATTATTTAATAATCAAACTATAATATAACATTTTATTCGAGCTTAGTCAATGTCTACATGCCATATGTCGATACCCATATGTCGATACCATTTACAGCTATCATTTCAGACTTTTTTGAAAGTTTATAGGACAAAATCATCAAAAATATTTTTTGAATCAAAATTAGTTTTTTTATATTTCATCAGATATGCTTTTGCCTCAGCATGATCATTTCCCATATCAAGAAGCATATCATCAATATTATCCTTTGTCACTGCTCCAATTTCTGTATATTTTTCGAAGTAGCTCATATCGTCAGAAAATCTTTCAAGCATAACCTGCCATGCTTCCTCGCTTGATTTTCCTTTTATATATTTAAGAACATATCTAGTGAATTTTTTTCTTAAAGTCTCATCAAGCTTATCATCATTTAAAAGTCTTACTAAACAAAGCTCAACTTTATTTTTGATTTTTTCAGAGACATATCCTACTTCACTGTGCAATATATCTTCTTCACCGCAAAGAACGAGAGTTGTATACCCCTCCATATCAGGTTCATCGAGATAGGCTGACAGTCGTAAATCCCATTTTGTATACCAGTCACTTCCGCTTATGTCTTCATTCTCAAAAATATAATCTGCCTGAAGCTTATGCGGTAATGTGCCGAGAATTGCCGATTTGCAATCCTCCTTCTCGTAACCGATACAGATGTTTTTTATTTTTGTACAATCGTCAAATATACCTTTTCCAAATGAAGCCTTTTCATTTTTAATAACAATTTTTTCCAGATTTGCACATTGCGCAAAAGCCCAGTCATCAATTACAAAAACTGTTTCCGGCACAATAATTTCCTTGAGGCTGTTTTCACCGAGAAATGCTTTCTTGTCAATTGCAACAACATCCATATCATCTATAGAAGAAGGTATCTCAAGCAGACTTCCGATTCCGGCACCACCACCAATTTTTACAACCTTAATATCATCAGGAAAACTGTTTTCAATATCATAATATAAAATTGTATTTTTGTACGTTGTACGCCTTGTCGCCTGCATATAAAACTCCTATTTCGTCAATTCGGTAATTCCGTTTGAATATGTTGGTATCTCGAGGTTTTTAATCTGCTCCTTCATATCATTTTGTCTTTCTGAAATCATGAGAAGTTCATTATATTTATGATATTCGTCACTGCCAAACATACTGATAAATCTTGAACTGTACTTATTTACCGTAAGCTCTGTCACAAGAATAAGCATTTCATTTCCCTGTTCAAAAGCTTTGCTGACAAATCCAAATAAATTCTTTATTTCCTCCGACACGACAGATACGTTATTTTTCATTGCCGCAACTTCTTCATTGAACATATTTCTGGCACATTCAAATGCAGCTTCGTTACCGTCCGCATTTTCAGCTGCAATCTGTCTTGAAGCATTTTCCAAAAATTGCTTAATTTTCTTATGCTTATATTTTTCTGTTTTTGAAAGTGCATTTGCTTTTTGCTGTTTTTCAATTATGACATCTCTAAGCTCAGCCTGCTTATACAAAGCCTCAAGCACAGAATCAGCTGTTTTTACAGCTTTAAGAGGTGCCATAAGTTCTGAAAGATAGTCGGAGGTTACAATTGCATCCTGTATGTCATTTTGCACCTTATCCAGCAACATACCAAGCAGAGAAAGTCTTTCGTCAAATTCAGCATTACCTGCTTTTGTAATGACAGTGTCCTCGTAACGACCTGCCAAAATCTCATTTATCTTATAGTCATTTTTGTATTTATTATACAAATCATAATAAGCACAAAATTCTTTTACAATTTTCTCGCTTCTGAGATACTGCCCTACAAGGTTTTCATCTACTTTAAGTTCGTCTTCCTCATACATTGTTATAATCTGAGAAAGGTCCTCCCAGCCTCTTGCAGTAACATATTTTCTGCCTTCTGCAGTAGTTTCGATATGGTAAAAATATTCCTTCTTAAGTTCAAGGAAATTTAATATTGCATTGTGAATTTTTCTTTCAACGGCATATTCCTTCCATGTCTGATAATCAGCCTCAACAGATAAAACCTTAAGTCTATCCAGTGTTACTACGTCAAATTCACGCACCGATTTATTGTATTCCGGTGGATTTCCTGCGGTTACTACAACCCATCCTTCCGGCACCTGATGCTTTCCAAAGACCTTATATTGGAGGAACTGAAGCATTGACGGGGCAAGTGTTTCGGAAACACAATTTATCTCATCAAGGAAAAGTATTCCCTCCTTGCTGCCACTCGCTTCCATTGTTTCATATACAGAAGCTATTATTTCACTCATTGTGTACTCGGATACATCATAAGCTTTTCCGTCATATTCCTTCTTAGTTATGAAAGGAAGTCCTAAAGCAGACTGACGGGTATGGTGTGTCATGGAATAGGACACGAGCGCTATTCCGAGTTCCTCAGCAATTTGCTCCATAATAGCAGTCTTTCCAATACCGGGTGCTCCCACCAGAAATATAGGTCGCTGTCTTACAACCGGTATTTTGTAATCACCAAACTCATCTTTTTTCAAATATATTTTAACACTGTGAGATATATAATCCTTAGCCTGTCTGATATTCATTAATTTCATCCTCCAAAACTACTTTTATCGCCCAATCCGGAACCGGTTCAGCACCCGGGTCATCATACAAAAAAGCAAATATCACGTCATATCGCGGCATTCTTTCAGGATACACTCCGTATCCGTCTGTAAAATAAATAAGACCCTTCAGGTTCTCAAATTCGCCCGCACATATCAATTCATCAACATAATTAAATACCGGTCTGAAATCAGTATTGCCATACCCCTTTACGTCCATCGTATTAAGATAATGTTCAAATTCCTGTTCATTTGTTATTTTAACATCTGACCTTATCTGTGCGTCACATTGTATAATGTGAATATTTACTTTGTGAAAATAATTCTCCGTCTGCTTTAACAGCTCATATGTTTTTTGAATAAAAGCTTTAACAATACTTCCTCTGCACGAGGCAGATGTATCTATTGCTATTACTATTTCCTTAATTCTTTTTTCCTCTTTATACTCAAGAGGTTCAATCAACGGCATATTACCATATTTCTGCAATCCGTATGTGTAATATATATAATCAAACTCTTCATCATTTACACCTATCTCTTCGCCCGATACCATAAATTTCTGAATTAAAGATGTGTAATCATAACGCTCTTTTGTAGCATCCTGAAGATTCTTATCCAGACTGTCGGAATTGCCTTTATTTTTTGCGAAGGCATCCAGCTCTGTTTTTATACGCTGCGTTATTTTCTCCCACTGTTCTTTTGAAATCACAATTTCATTTGTTTCATTTCTCCATGCACCATGGTTATCTATCGTAAACAGTCTTTCCAATTCCAAAAGATATTCTTCACTCGGATTATTAACAAGAAATTCTCTGTATATTTTTTCCGCAGTAAAATCCGGAAGTCTTTTCTTTAATCTGTGGATTTTGTCCAGCTCCTCTGCATCACGTGTAAGGGCAGCCCTTGCAAAATCCAGTTCCAAAATAATATTTTCAACCGCTATGTCAGTTGCGATATTCCAATATCTTGTATTCGTTTTTTCGTATTGATATTGATGCATAAAAATGCAATGAAACAGCATATGCAGATAGCTCCTTACAGCAACACCGGGTTCATCCATATATTGCGTCAAAAGCATAGCCGGGTCAAAATACATTTTATCTCCATCCGTATACATTGCATTAAGACCCGGTTTTAATTCTGCCTTCAGACGTGCCAATGCCGTATCAAGATATCTGTATCTTATTGTAATTGTATCCCTGGCAAGTCCCAGAAGCTTCTGTGCCAAGGATGTAACTTCATCTACCTTGGTCATACAATCTCCCTACACACGGCCAAAACCAACCGCGCGGCGTATTTCATCATATTTCTTAGCTGCAATCTCGTTTGTGTATTCTCTGCCTTTATCCATTGCCTCATCAACAATACCTGACGCCATAATTTCATTGTATTTGTCCTGGAATGCCATCAGTTTTTCAACGAGAACATCAGCTGTTGTTCTCTTTAATTCTCCGTAATTGGCACCATCAAATTTTGCTACTGCCTCTTCAATTGTAACTCCTGCAAATACAGAATATATAGTAAGAAGATTTGAAACTCCCGGCTTATTTTCCTCGTCAAAGGCTACAAGTGTATCACTGTCTGTCTTAGCACTCATTATCTTCTTTCTGATATCCTTTTCAGTATCAAGAAGGAAAATTGAAGCCTTTGGATTATCTGTTGACTTACTCATCTTATTTTCAGGATTAACCAGGTCTCTGATCTTAGCCCCAACCTCAGGAATCATTGGTTCAGGAACCGTAAAGAAATTGCCGTTATATTTATTGTTAAATCGCTCTGCAAGATTTCTTGCAAGCTCAACGTGCTGTTTTTGATCAATTCCTGTTGGAACATATTTTGCATCGTAAAGCAGGATATCTGCTGCCATAAGAACAGGATATGTTACAAGACCTGAAGTGAAGCTTTCATTTTTCTGTGATTTCATCTTAAACTGATGCATTCTTGTGAGCTCTCCAAAATATGAATGGCACTCTAAAATCCATGAAAGATTTGCATGATATAAATTTTCCGACTGTACATATATGTGCATATTATCAAGTGTAGCATCAACACCGCATGCAAGATACATCCCTACTGCCTGCTTTATATTTTTTTGTAAAGCTACCGGGTCCTGAGGAACTGTTATCGCATGCATGTCCGGAACAAATAAGAATGTCTCATACTCATTCTGATATTTCGTTACCTGACTTATTCCTCCGCAATAATTACCTATTGTAAGTGAGCCGCTTGGTTGTAATCCTGTTAATAATCTATCCATTGTTATGCCTCCTAATATTGTATCCATTATGTTCTTTTCTAAATGTATATAATCTTTTTTATTATAAGCATTTAGATATATATTTTCAACTAATTTATATATATACGACAAGCTTTTAGATATATTTTTTAACTTATTTATATATATACGACAAACATTCGGATATATTTTGAATTTATTTATGTATATACGACAAGCTTTTGGCAATAGTTATTATAAACAGACAAACGCTGTTCTAGACAAAAACATTGAATTACTATATAATGAACATCAGAAAATCAGAATAGGAGTTTATATTATGTCAAAAGTTAAAAGAGACACATGGGCCTCACGAGGAACATTCATACTTGCCTCTATAGGTTCAGCCGTTGGTCTTGGAAATGCATGGCGTTTTCCGGGGCTTGCCGCTAAGCACGGTGGCGGAACATTTTTATTAGTATATCTTGTAGCGTTATTCGCGATAGGTATACCTCTTCTTATGATGGAAGTTTCAATTGCGAGAAAGCTTCACAAGGGTGCAGGCGAGTCAATGCGTGGTATTAATAAAAAAGCCGAATTTGTCGGTTGGGCAGCCACAAGCAACGCCTTTGTTATCGTAACTTATTATCCTATCGTATTTGCATGGGTTATCTTGATGTTTGCATGTTCATTCAAGTTTGCCGGCATGACCGGTGATACAGAAGCTGCAAGTAATCTTTTCGCAAACCTGACAAAAACAACATGGGATGTTACCAACTACAGTATTCCAATCCCTGTTCTTATTGCTGTTCTAGTTGCCTGGATATCCATTTACCTGTGTATAAGAAAGGGTGCACACAGTGTTGGTAAGGTTGTAAAATATACCGTTTTCCTTCCTGTTATCCTTCTTGTTATAATGGCAATCAAGGGTTGTACAATGCCAAATGCAATTGAAGGTCTCAAAATGTTTTTCATACCAAACCTTGCAGCATTCCAGGACCCTTCACTTTGGGTTGATGCTGTTGGTCAGGTATTTTACAGCCTTTCTATTATGATGTCCATTATGTTTGCGTATGGCTCTTACCTTGATGAAAAAGCTAATGTTGCTGTTGACTGTATGATAATTGCTCTTTCAGATGCAGCAGTAAGTCTTCTTTCGGGTATTGTTATGTTCTCTACAATGGCCGGTGTTGGAATGCTTGATTCAATTTCAGATTCAGGTATTGCAACTGCATTTATCATTTATCCACAGGCTATTGTCAGCATGACAAATATAGGATGGTTCAATGCAGTATTTGGTGCGATATTCTATCTTATGCTTATCACACTTGCTATCGACTCAGCATTTTCAATCATTGAAGGTGTATCTGCATCGCTTTCGGATAAACTGCAGGTAAACCCTCGTAAGACGACCAAAATAACATGTATAGTGGCAGGTATAATTTCCTTACTCTATGCAACACGTGCAGGTCTTGCATGGCTTGATATCGTTGATAACTGGACAAATCAGGTTAACCTTATACTAATCGGAGTACTCGAATGTGTAGTAATCGGATGGTTCTTTAACCTTGATAAGGTTTTAAAACAGATTAACCGAAATACCGGCAATTTCAAAATTCCGGGTTTCTGGTTCAAGACTGCAGTTAAATATATAGCGCCTATCACACTTACAGCCTTATTTGTATGGAATATGTACACACTTTTTGTAAAAAAAGGCGGTCACTACGGATATGCACTGTGGGCTGAATGTGTAGCCGGCTGGGCAGTATCTGTTCTTGTTTTCGTATCCGGCTTTATAATGAAGGCTATTATAAAGAGCAAGACAAAGAAGGGCTTTGTTGAAGCTGACATAGTCTGGGAAGATGATGATGATGAAGATGCTGATGAAGTTGTTGTAGACAATAAAGGCTGATAAAATGTTAATAAATTTATATAAATAACAAAAAATAAGAGCCGCACGGCTCTTATTTTTTGTTATTTAATTGATTTAACCTTATTAAACTATTCCGGCTTTTCCGTAAATTCCGTTGCATGCTTACGCATCCATATAGGGAACATATTTCTCTGGCATGCTATATTTTCTCTTTGTTTTATACTGATGGCATTAAAAAAAGTTCTCCACATATCAGTATATTCATCTTCATATTTTTCTGAATTTTTAAGTGCAATCATTTCTACATCAGTAAGATAACGAATATAGTTTTGTTCATCTTTAGGATGAACAACCGCAAATTTTCTGTTGTCATCTATTATCATCCAATGTTCTGATGGCATACGGTCAGCAAAATGCTCTCCCACTATCATGATAACGTTGTTCTTAGGCTCTAAGTGACAAACATAAACCTTGTTATTCAATGAAGAAAATCTTGCAAATTCTCTGAAATAATGGGCTTCATTTCCGATTTTCCGTTTTATTTCCATCATACGCATAACATGAGGATTGGCATACATGGAGCACACGTTAGCCCCCACAGCAAATCCTACACGCAAAAAATTATAAATAGCATTAAGTGCATCTTCCTCACATGAAAGTGAAGCGTAAAAAACGTAAAGATATGCCTGATCCGATATTTGTTTTCTAATTGATCTTATAACCTTGGTAACCTTTTCGTCATCAGCATCCACATGCTCATATTCTTCAAACATACTCTGCTGATAAATCGGTTCTCTTTGAAGTCTTACATTCTCATGACCGTTTGTCAGTGCCCAATTCCACGCATCGTAAATACAGGTCATCATAGCTTCAAATTTATCCTCACAACTAAAAACTCTCACTTGATAATCACCTCTTTGACGATTCATCCGGTAGATTGGTATTATCCCATTGCTCCAATCTCCTGATAATCAAATATAGACATCTGTTTATACGATGTCTGTTGATGAGCCACCTCCCAATTTTCTTTTCCATGTGTAGCTACAAGCTGCCTTGTTATATATGCTTCCTCTATAGGTGTATGATACATCTGCCTGCCATTGCATAATATAAAATAATGAGCTCTTTTTAACACAACACCCATTTTTTTAAGAGAATTAAAATCCAATTTCCCATATCGCCTTGCACTTACAATACGACCGGCAGATTTTGGTCCTATCCCCGGTGTCCTGAGCAACAAATCATATGAAGCAGTCTGAACGTCTATAGGAAAGACTTCTAAATGTCTAAGTGCCCAGTCGCATTTTGGATCCACCATCTCGTTAAAATTAGGTTTTTCCTCCGATAACAATTCATCTGCTTTAAATCCATAGAATCTAAGCAGCCAGTCTGCCTGGTACAATCTGTGTTCTCTCAGAAGGGGAGGTGCCGTATCAATTGACGGCAGAGCCGAATCCTCATTTATCGGAATATATGCTGAATAAAAAACTCTTTTCAAATCATAATCCTGATACAGCTTCTGCGTAGTCCGGACCAATGTGTAATCTGTCTCGTTAGTAGCTCCAATAATCATCTGTGTACTTTGTCCTGCCGGTGCAAATTTTCTAATATTATCTGTTTTTACTGTCGGCAACAAAAGCTTATTGGTATTATTCCCATTTGTCGCTTTAGTCTCAACATATTTGCCGGTTGCAAAAATACTGTTACTAAGATATTTATTGGAATTGCTTCGCTCCATACGGGCATCTTTACCAATGGAAAGCCTGTTTGCAGCAATCGTATTGCTTACCTTCTCCATCGGGTCAAGTATTGTGTTAAAGCTTTTGTTTGGTGCGAGCTTCTCAAGACTCTCTGCCGTGGGGAGCTCAAGATTGACGCTTATTCTGTCTGCCAGATATCCAACCATCCCTAAAAGCTCATCCGATGCACCAGGGATTGTCTTAACATGAATATACCCATTAAATTTGTATTTATTCCTCAACAAAGACAGTGTCTCACACATCTTTTCCATGGTGTATGTCGGATTCCTGATAACTCCCGAGCTTAAGAACAGTCCCTCTATATAATTCCTTTTGTAGAACTCCATCGTAAGCTGACATATTTCTTCCGGTGAAAATGTAGCTCTTGGTATGTCATTGGATGCTCTGTTTATACAATACTTACAGTCAAACACGCAATGATTGGTCATAAGTATCTTAAGCAGCGATATACACCTGCCATCTGCTGAAAAGCTGTGGCATATTCCGCATGCTCTTGTATTGCCAAGCATTCCCTTTTGCCCTTTACGGTCAGAACCGCTCGATGTACATGCAACATCATATTTTGCAGCATCAGCTAATATCTGTAGTTTTTCCTGTGTAGAATATTCTTTAACTATCTCATTCATAAAATCACCTGCACAAATAACCCATATTTCAATTCGCACGTATGTTCTTTTATTATATCATTGTAATCTGAAAGTTCAATAGTTTTTTCGAATATTTGTTCGTTTTTGTTTAATTTCACCCACCGGCAAACCGGATAAATGTGCCACAAAAAAAGAAATGTGTATATCTTACACACTTCTTTTTTATTTTTTATTATTTCAAGTTTTATTTTTTCAATTCTTTTTATAATTCTCTTAATAATATATATGATTGACACTTACAAATCTGCTTCCTTAAGATAGCGTGCCACAGCATCCTGCCATGTAGGCAAAGGTTTAAATCCCGCTTCTGCAAGCTTACTTTTATCCAATCTGCTGTTAAAAGGTCTTGCCGCTTTAGACAAACCATATTCTTGCGTGGTAACCGGTATAACCTTAGTTGAAAGACCGTACTGCTTATAAAACTCACAGCAGAAATCATACCAGCTTATATATCCGCCTTCATTTGTCGCATGATAATATCCATACTTATCTGTCTCATTCATGTCGACAAGCAATCTTGCAAGATCCAATGTATAAGTAGGCGTTCCAATCTGATCATTTACAACTCTTACCGTATCATGTGTTTTACCGACATTTATCATTGTTTTGATAAAGTTTTTGCCGTTCAATCCAAATACCCATGCAATTCTTACGATAAAATATTTATCAAGCGTATCTGAAACTGCCTTCTCTCCTTCAAGCTTTGTCTTTCCGTATACATTAAGAGGCTTATAATCTTTGCAATCCGGTTTCCAAGGCGTATCTCCCTGTCCGTCAAAAACGTAGTCAGTACTAAGATATGTCATCTTACAATCACATTTTTTGCATGCCTCGGCAATATTTTTTGTTCCGTCTACATTTATAGCCCAAACCTTATCCTTCTTGTCATCGTCTTCAGCAAGGTCAACGGCTGTCCAGGCTGCACAATGAATAACAGCATCAGGTTTTATCTGTGAAATAACAGTCTCCACAGCATTTTTGTCTGTTATATCAAGGCCAACATATTCAGCAGTTACAACAGGTGAACAATCAGCAACTCCGGAATATTCAGAAAAAATATCTGACCCTACAGCTTCATGTCCCCTGTTTAATAATTCATTCATCACGTCATGACCTAACTGACCACAAACTCCTGTCACAAAAAACTTCATCATCATACCCCCTACACAACTTAGTGGTGATTTTGAATACATGCAATAAACACCAATTTTCTTTAATTCTACAACTAATTCCAGTTTATAGCCTTATTTAATTAACGTCAAGGAGTTTGACACATTTTTAATATTTATAAATCTATTCTACCTCTGTAGCTGCCACTTCCTGACTCATTTGTTCAAATATTTCTCTATTATAAATTATATTATCTTCCGGGCTTCGGTATGTAGGAACAATCGACTTAACTACAGCTTTAATATCCTCACTGTTCATATAGCAATGTTCCGCAAGCATTTCCAAATCCTCAAAAAACTGTTCTGTGTCAAAGTCTATAGGTTTGCCTATATGAATCAGCTTGTTTGGAGTAGTCTTCATGCCTTCCTCAGCCATAAGCTTTTCTTCATAAAGCTTTTCCCCCGGTCTGAGTCCCGTATATTCTATCTTTATATCTACATCCGGCTTAAAGCCCGACAATTTGATAAGATTGCGCGCCAACGTGTCAATCTTAACAGGTGCTCCCATATCAAGAACAAATATTTCTCCGCCCTTTGCATAGCAGCCTGCCTGCAGCACAAGATTAACAGCTTCCGGAATAGTCATGAAATATCTTATTATATCCGGATGTGTTACAGTAACCGGTCCGCCTTCCATAATCTGCTTTTTAAAAAGAGGTATAACAGAACCATTACTACCGAGCACATTACCGAATCTCACTGCGACAAATTCTGTTTTATATGGTATTGTAAAATCCAAATCCTTCATAGGTTTCTTTCCTACAGGATCTCCCATATCACTGCCATTTCTTTCATCCTGATGCATGCTCAAAAACGGGAGCTTGCTCACATCCTTAGTATGGCTTACAACGTTCATACTCTGTATAACCATTTCACAAAGTCGCTTTGAAGCACCCATAACATTTGTAGGATTTACAGCTTTATCA
>CALZHV010000026.1 GCA_945787485.1 uncultured Lachnospiraceae bacterium | reverse complement strand
CACACACCGGCAAGTAAAAACGCTATTTTTTCATCTTTATCCTATTGTATCTATCCAGCCTTCCGGAGCCTCAATACGTCCCATCTGAATACCTGTAAGTGTATCATAGAGCTTCTTGAGTACAGGACCCATTTCATCCATTCCGCTTGGGAAACAGATTTCTTTTCCGTGGTCGTTAATCTTTCCAACAGGCGAGATAACAGCTGCTGTTCCGCAAAGACCACACTCTGCAAAATCTTTAACCTCTTCAAACGCAACAGGTCTGTGCTCAACAGTCATTCCGAGATATTTCTCTGCAACAACCATAAGGGATCTTCTTGTAATTGAAGGAAGAATACTGTCTGACTTAGGAGTAACAAGCTTTCCATCCTTTGTGATGAATATGAAGTTTGCTCCACCTGTCTCTTCTACGTATGTTCTTGTAGCTGCATCAAGATACATATTCTCATCAAAGCCCTGCTCATGAGCATCAACTATCGGATAAAGGCTCATAGCATAATTAAGTCCTGCTTTGATATGTCCTGTACCATGTGGTGCTGCCCTGTCGTAATCACAAACTCTGATTGTAATAGGCTTTGCGCCACCCTTGAAATATGGACCAACAGGAGTACAGAATATTCTGAACTGATACTCATCTGCAGGCTTTACACCAATAACAGGGTTAATACCAAACATAAATGGTCTTATATATAATGTTGCACCTGAACCGTACGGTGGCACAAATTCAATATTTGCTTTTACCACCTGCTCAACTGCTTCTACGAACTTGTCTTCAGGGAATACAGGCATTTGTAATCTTTTACATGTATCTGCCATTCTCTTAGCATTTAAGTCAGGGCGGAAGCATACTACTTTACCGTCTTCTGTAGTATATGCCTTAAGACCTTCAAAGCAAGTCTGAGCATACTGCAAAACACAAGCGCACTCTGACATGGTTATATTAGCATCCTCAACAAGTGCTCCGCCATCCCATGCGCCATTCTTAAAGTTTGCTACAAATCTTTTGTCTGTCTGAATATAGCCAAATCCAAGATTTGACCAATCGATATCTTTGCTCATTTTCATCATCCTTTCAAGTTCCCTATCAATGCACAAGCATTTGTGCCTCATCGTCTGTCAGTTTATCACTTAAATGTAACAAGTTCAAGTGTTTATGACAAACTTTTACAATCATATATATAAAATCTATGCATCTTTCTTTAGAGCAATAGCCTCTATCTCAATTAATACATCCTTCGGAAGTCTTGCTACCTCAACACATGATCTTGATGGATATGCATCGGTAAAGAATGTTGCATAAACTTCGTTTACAGCTGCAAAATCATCCATATTTTTTATAAACACTGTAGTTTTCACAACTGACTGTGCATCCGAGCCTGTTTCTTCAAGAAGTGCAATAAGATTGGAAATAGCCTGTGTAGCCTGTTCCTTTATTCCGCCTTCTATTATTGCGCCTGTTTCAGGAATAATCGGAATCATTCCCGAAGTAAAAATCATGTTTCCTACTACATTTGCCTGTGAATAAGGTCCTATTGCAGCCGGAGCCTTTGGTGTTGAAATTATTTCTTTCATATTTGATACCTCCTAATGTGTAATATCATTGTCTTATTGTAAATTTTAGCATTATCGTATAACTTTAGTATTATTGTAAAATCTCTATAGTTTTTTCTTTTATAACTATCTTCTTTTCTTTAAGAAGTTTTCCTACTGCACGCTTAAATGCATTTTTGCTCAAGCCAAATTCTTTCTTTATAATTTCAGGGTTTGCCTTGTCATTAAATGGCAATACCCCCTGATAACTCTTTATTATATCATATACCATCTCGGCATCTTCTTTCTGCTGTATATGTGCCTCATCTCTAAGTGACAGATCCAGCTTCCCGTCATCTCTTACCTTAATGATACGTCCGCTCACTTCATCTCCCGGCACAAGTTTCTGAAACAGCTCATTTTCATGTATCAGACCCGAATATCTGTCTTCCACTGCAACAAAGGCACCCATTCCCTGTTTATATTCATAAACAGTTCCGGTAAAGCTGTCACCTTTCTTAAATTCTCCGGTTTTTTTGTCAAGATGACCGTATAGCTTCATTGAAACACATAATCTTCCGCTCTTGTCACTATACATTCTTACAAGGTATGATTTTCCTTCTTCAACCTTTGTAGTCTGCTCTTTAAATGGCAGCAATATATCTTTTTCAAGTCCCCAATCCATAAATGCACCTATGCTTGTGACACTTTTAACCTTAAGCTTTGAAATATTACCCATTGTAATAAGTGGCTTATTGGTAGTAGCTATAGGTCTGTCCTGAGAATCTCTGTAAATAAACACATCCATCTTAGCACCGGCCTTGTATCCTTCCGGCACTTGTTTTCGTGGAAGCAATACAACATCTGAAGGATTATCTTTTTCCCCGAGATAAACCCCAAATTCTTTAGATCTGATTATTGTTAATGTATTCCACGTTCCTATTTCTATCATGCTGGTCCCTCCGTTGGCATTTTTCATACCTATTTTACGTGAATTCGTTTGTATTTTCAATATACAACAATATCTGAAAAAAATAAATTGTAATACTATTTTAATACAAAAATATTTTTTTAATTTTTTTAAAAAAATGCTTGCTTTTTTTAATAACATCTGTTATCATTACGTCTTGTGATGGGCTATCGCCAAATGGTAAGGCACTGGACTCTGACTCCAGCATTTCAAGGTTCGAATCCTTGTAGCCCAGCTTCTAAACAGCTTCTATGAAGCTGTTTTTTTTATTTTCATAATTTAAATATAAAATCATGGCATGACAATATGGTATCCATATTTTAAATATACATTTTTACTTAATAATATGATGTTTATATTATGTTTTTATAACTTCAGAATTGTGTTATTTAATTACATAAAAAAATCGGTTCATATGAACCGATTTTTTAATGCGACAGAGAGGATTCGAACCCCCGACACCTTGGTCCGTAGCCAAGTGCTCTATCCAGCTGAGCTACTGTCGCATCTGCATTATTAACAGCAGAAGTTATTGTATAACACAATTTATATTTTGTCAAGATATTTTAATGCTTGTGATACATTCTGTCATCCTGTTCGTATCTTGGCTCACATGTAAGATTTATACCAAGCCTTTTGAACATCTGCTCATCTACCGAAGACAAGAGAACAGACGAATGAGCTTCACAGCCCTTTAATTTTGGCAACTGCTCCATTGCCAGCTTTGCAAGTTCACTGTCAGCTGCTGTAGAAGACAACGCGATAAGAATCTCATCTATGTGAAGTCTTGGATTTCTGCTTCCAAGATAATCAATCTTAAGGCTCTGAATAGGTGCAATGGCATTTGGCGATATAAGCTTCACTTCATCATCAATACCTGCAAGAACCTTTACCGCATTTAAAATTGCTGAACATGATGCACCGAGAAGGTCACTTGTTCTTCCTGTTACGATTGTTCCGTCAGGAAGCTCTATTGCAGCTGCAGGATTTCCTGTCGCAGCCTCTTTAAGCAATGCTGCAGCAACAACCTTACGGTCACTTGTGCTTATTCCTGCCTGTTTCATCAAAAGTTCTAATTTATACAAGTCATCCTTAGCCTGTCCCATTCTTTTTTTCTCACAAAGGCACTTGTAATATCTTCTGATTATCTCCTGCTCAGATGCACGTCGACACACCTCATCATCAACTATACATTTTCCTGCCATATTTACACCCATGTCAGTAGGTGATTTGTACGGATTTGAACCATAAATTAGTTCAAACATAGCATTTACAACAGGGAATATTTCTATATCACGGTTATAATTTACTGTTGTTACACCATACTCCTCCAAATGGAACGGATCAATCATATTAAGATCATTCAAATCAGCTGTAGCTGCCTCGTATGCCAAATTAACAGGATGCTTAAGCGGTAAATTCCAAATAGGAAATGTTTCAAACTTAGCATAGCCGGCATCAACACCACGCTTATGCTCATGGTAAAGCTGCGAAAGACATGTAGCCATTTTTCCGCTTCCCGGGCCCGGTGCAGTAATTACTACAAGGGGACGTTCCGTTTCGATATAATCATTTTTGCCATAGCCTTCATCACTTACAATTTTTACCACGTCACTTGGATATCCCGGAATTTTATAATGTCGATATGATTTTATACCAAGCTCAGCCAATCTCTTCTGAAAAAGCTCAGCCCCCGGCTGTCCGGCAAATTTTGTAAGACAAACGCTCCCTACAAACAATCCAACGCCCTTGAATGAATCAATAAGTCGCAAAACATCCATATCATATGTTATACCGTAATCGCCACGAATTTTATTTTCCTCGATATCTTCAGCACTTATAACAATAACAATTTCAGCCTGATCTTTAAGCTGAAGAAGCATCTGAAGCTTTGAATCCGGTTTAAATCCCGGCAATACTCTTGATGCATGATAATCATCAAAAAGCTTACCGCCAAATTCAAGATACAGCTTGTTGTCAAACTGTGCTATACGTTCACTTATGTGTTCAGATTGCATTTTTAAATATTTGTCGTTGTCAAAACCTATCTTCATCGTATTCTCCCTATTTAATCTGATTTTATTCCATCACCATCGACAGAATATATTTATCTGTATCGTGTCTTATACATTCGTATATATTATTTTCATCTTTAATAATTTTATCTATCGGATTAGTCAAAAAGCTGTTCATCGGAACATTAATTCCGGTTCCCTTCATCTTAAGGTAACATTCCTTCATAGTCCATATCTCAAAAAACCTCTTTGACTGTTCATCTTCATCTGCCCGCAAAATATAATCATATTCTTCACCAAGAAAACATCTTTTCGCAACCGATATTGAATAACTCCGCATTGCTTCAATGTCTATCCCGATAGACTTAATAAGCATTTGGTCAACTGCACTATACACCGGATTTCTATGCTTTGCATCACCGTGCGCATCACCGTCATTATCAGCAACAACGTAAGCAACCGCAACATATCCGCCGGAATGCGACATATTATATATGAAGTCTTTGTGTTCTCTTATATGCGGCTTTCCATTTTGTTCTGTTTCAATTATTATATCTTCCGCTTCTAATCCAAGCTGTTCCTTTATAACATATTGCAGTGCATAACCTGCTGCAATACTCATAGCTTTCGGAGAATCTACTTTTAATTTTCTTACCGCCGCCTGTCTTTGCTTGTACAAGCCACCCAAAAGCTCATCATAGTGTGCCATGGCATAGTCAGCATCCACTTCAAAAACAATAACCCTGACTCTATCACACTCAAATAATTCAACAGTTTTAAACAGTCCGTTTTCTTTACCGGCTACTTTCTCATCGTATTCCGTTTTTGTAGCAACAAGCTGCAATTTTCCCAAAACGTGACACCCCATTGTTTAAAAATTATAAGAGGCCGCCTCACGACAGCCTCTTACATATCGCTTAAAAGCTTTTATTAACCTTCCTCTAATTCTGCAAGAATTCTGAATAATAATCCGATTTCCTTTTCTTTGGCAGCATCAAGATATTTCTTAAATCTTACCGCTGACTCAATTTCATTTGTAATAGAAATTCTAACAAGAAGATTTCTAGCTGTAAGCATGTTAGTTACAACTGTTTCATATTCATCAAGTGTATCCTGATTGTACTTTAAATATCCATTTTTCATAAGATACTTAATTCTCTCATACATCAGAACCTTGTGGTCATACATTACATGCAATGCTCTTATATCAAAGTCAGGCTCGTCTGCATGTAACTGCTTATCTATCTGTTCAAGAACCTTGTCATATACTTTTATACCAAAAATTGTATCATCAAATCTGTTACGAAGCATACGGAAGTGATCTTTTGTATCAATCGAATTAAGATACTCATAAAGTGTAGTCTTAATAAGTTCAATATCAACGTCGTAGCACACTGAATCGGTATTCTTCATTACTACGTAAAGTCCTCTACCACCCTTGTAATCATCCTTAAATACATGGTCATCCTGTGAAGTAATAACCTCATAACCTCTTTCAAGATCTGAGAAGCTTACAGTATTGTATGAATAGTGATCCTGGAATGTAAAATCTCCTACATAGAATATCTCTTCATCTCTGTTATATCCGTAAATGAAAAGCTCGTGTGGGAATTTATAATCAACATCCGCATCACACAAAATCTTTGCTTCGTCAAATACACCATAAACATATCCGTTTAAGTCGATTGTCTTGATAATGAAATCAATAATATTTCCACAATAGCTTTCAATCTGCTGTTTTGTGAGAAGTGAAAATACAAGATATGGACACTGCTTCATTGAACTGCTTCCCGGCATCATGTCCATAAGAAGCATATCGTCTCCTGTAAATATCTCCTGAATATTATAACAACGGAGCTGAATATAGTTACTGAAAATCCATTTCTTTGCATTTTCGTCATTTGAAAGAATAGAAAATAATGTTGCATGCCACTGCCATGATGTAATCATAGGATAAGTTACCGGTAATTTTTTCATATCAGCCATTTTATGTACCTCCCAATATTATGCTAATTTTTCTTCAATTACTGCTGCTAAATCAGCAAATGTTGCATATGATGAAAGTGCCAATTCATAATCAGTGAAAGAAATATCAAATTTGCTTTCTACTGCTACAATTAATCTTATCAATGACACTGAGTTAACACCATATATCTCTGTAATAGAAGATGTGAAATTAACGTCTTCTATCTCCGGCATAACACTATTTATTACTTCTTCTAACTTTGTTAATATCTGGTCTTTTTCCATTAGATGTACCCCCTTATATAAAATATAGCAGCCTATGTTAGAACACAAACATCTGCCTGCTACTAATCTCTTTAATTTTACTATTATTTGTTGTTAAAATCAACAATAATATTATCTCTATTTATATAACTTTGAACATTATGCCATATATTATATATAAATAAATGATTTAACCATTTGATTTTTTTATTTTTTTGCAAACAAAAAACCACTACAAGTAGTGGCTTTTTTGTCTTGCAAATTATCAAGTCTTAGTACTTAGCTGTATTAATCTTAACGCCAGGTCCCATTGTTGAAGCGATAACTACGCTCTTGAGGTACTGACCCTTTGCAGCTGAAGGCTTAGCCTTAATAACAGCATCTATTAAAGTCTGGAAGTTGTCTGTTAACTGCTCCTCTGAGAAAGAAGCCTTTCCAATTGGCACATGGATAATGTTTGACTTATCAAGTCTGTACTCAATCTTACCAGCCTTAATATCGTTGATAGCCTTAGTAACATCCATAGTTACTGTACCGGCCTTTGGATTAGGCATGAGACCCTTTGGTCCAAGTACACGTCCTAAACGACCAACAACACCCATCATATCAGGTGTAGCTACAACAACATCAAAATCTAACCAGCCATCATTCTGAATCTTTGGTACAAGCTCATCGCCACCAGCGTAATCAGCTCCTGCTGCAAGTGCTTCGTCAACCTTAGCACCCTTAGCGAATACGAGAACCTTTACACTCTTACCTGTTCCGTGTGGAAGTACAACTGCACCACGAACCTGCTGATCTGCATGACGACCGTCAACACCAAGTCTTAAGTGAGCTTCGATTGTCTCATCAAACTTTGCACTTGCTGATTTCTTTACTAAAGATACAGCCTCTTCTAAGTCATATAAATTTGTTTTTTCAATAAGCTTTGCAGCTTCTGAATATCTCTTACCCTTTTTCATAATTAAAATATTACCTCCTGTGGTATTATCGGGAGCGACCCTCCCACTTATTGTGATTCGCGTTAGCGAATTGCCTACGCATGCGCCCTCGAACGAAGTTCGACTTTATTGGCGCGTGCTCCTAACTTATTGTGATTCGCGTTAGCGAATTGCCTACGCATGCGCCCTCGAACGAAGTTCGACTTTATTGGCGCGTGCTTTATTAATCTTCAACTTCAATTCCCATTGAACGAGCTGTTCCGGCGATCATGCTCATTGCAGCTTCGAGTGATGCAGCATTTAAATCCGGCATCTTAAGCTCTGCGATCTCCTGGATCTTAGCCTTTGAAATCTTAGCAACTTTTTGCTTGTTAGGTACAGCAGAAGCTGACTTAAGGCCGCACGCCTTCTTAAGTAAAACTGCTGCTGGTGGAGTCTTAGTAACAAAGCTAAAGCTCTTATCAGCGTAAACTGTAATAACAACAGGGATTATAAGGTCTCCCTGATCTGCAGTTCTTGCGTTGAATTCCTTTGTGAACTGTACAATGTTTACACCATGCTGTCCAAGTGCAGGACCAACAGGTGGTGCAGGAGTTGCCTTACCTGCAGGAATCTGTAATTTAATATATCCTTCTACTTTCTTCGCCATTATAGCGTACCTCCTAAACATATTGTGGTTATAACGGGGGATACCCTTCCACTCACTATCTACCCTTATATGGGCACATCACTAAATCTTTTCAATATCAGTAAATGCAATTTCAACAGATGTAGCTCTACCAAAAATATCAACATCGATGGTAATAGACTGCTTGTTTTCGTTAACAGCTTTGACAGGGCCACTGTTTCCGTCCCATGCTCCGGTTACAACCTTTATCATATCGCCAACCTTAACATCTATCTCTACATTCTTTGTTACATTGATGCCCAATGTACGCATCTCGCTGTCAGTAAGCGGTACCGGCTTTGACTCTGGTCCAACAAAGCCTGTAACACCTCTTGTATTACGAACTACATACCATGTAACATCGTTCATAAACATATTAATAAGAACATAGCCCGGACAAATCTTTCTTGAAACAGTCTTCTTAACGCCGTTCTTCATCTCTACAACATCCTGTACAGGAACAGCAACTTCAAGTATCTGTTCTTCAAGTTTTCTGTTTTCTATTGTCTTTTCGATATCATTTTTTACTTTGTTCTCATAACCTGAGTAGGTATGAACAACATACCATCTTGCCTCGTCGCCACCCTCTTGTTTGTTATTAGTAGCAACAGGAGCAGTAACAGTAGTGTTGTTTTCTACTATTTCTGACATATATACACCTACCTTATCCAACTATAAGTTTCATTACATATTCCCAAGCCCAGTCTACGCCGGCAATGAGAAAACCTAATGCTACTGAGGATATAAGGACAACTATTGATTCACGTATCAAAGCATCCTTTGCTGGCCACACAATTTTGCCAAATTCGGCTTTTAATTCCTGAAACCAACTTCTTTTAAGAGCAGGTGATGTCTCATTCTTTTTTGACATATACTTACTCCTTACTTTGTTTCCTTATGCATGGTATGAGCCTTGCAGAACTTACAATACTTCTTAGTTTCCATTCTGTCCGGATGTAACTTCTTTTCTTTTGTCATATTGTAATTACGCTGTTTACAATCCTGACATGCCAATGTTATTTTAACTCGCACAACCTTCCACCTCCATATTATTATTTATGTTGCCAAAGCAACCAGTCATTTTTCATGCTTTTTTGGCGCACAAAAAAAAAGACCTCTTCCATCGCAAGGTATAGAATAACAAACATACCAACGAAAGTCAAGGTCTTTTTTATGCATAATTATTGTAAATCAAGCCACTGTATAATGACTGTGTGTACTGTGTATTTATCTTGTTTGCTTTATTTGGATATGTAACAATAAGCTTATCAACATATGCAAGCGGATCTATTACAAGTCTCTCCGTAGCTTTTTCCACATCCTTCTTAAATAATGATATATCCTTAAACAGCTCTGAAAAACTGCCATTTTTTATACTCTCGGTAAGCAGCTTGTCATTCTTTGACATCTTACCGTTATCATCTATACTAATGCCGTTTCTCACAAGCTCACCCATATGTTTATTAACAATTCCTTTTATATCATTTCCAAGGTTTCTTGTGCCTACCTTTGTCTGCCCGCCGGACTTTGCAAGTTCTACCAAAGAATTATAGGCATCTATAAATCCGTCAAGCTGTTCCATAACCTGTTTTGCATCAGAAACAAAGCTGATTTCCACAGCCTTCTCAGTAGGCTTATAAAAATCAAGTTCTATTGCCTTGTTAATGGAAATATGATTTGATGCTGATTCATGAAGTTCTCCATTTATTGTAAACCTGGCATTTAGCGGTTCTTCCTGAACATTATTTAATCCAAGAACATCTACTGTATTCTGACCGGAGCTTATCTGCCTGAAATTGAAAAACAATCCATCAGTTGTATCTGCAACACCGGTTTCAATTGACGAAAGCATAATGGCACTCGTATCACCTTCCCTAAGGACAGTCGCATTAACGCCAATCCTCTCATCATTAATCATTCTCGCAATTCTGTTTTGAACATTTAAATTGGTATCATCTTCACTGACATGTACATTCAAATTGGCTGAGCCATCAACTGAGCTTATTGATAATGTATGCTTTTTAGGTACAATCGAAAGTTCATATGAGTCAAGATAATTACCGACGTTTACCTGCTCCGTTGCAAGATTATCAAGCTTAATGGACAATTTATCCGGAATACCTGTTAAATCCTGATCTTTAATCGCTCCTGATATACTTTCCTCGTCATCAGAATTAAGCACCTTCTTTGAATAAATATCATCATCAACTTTGCCAAACACATCAGCTGTTTCCTTAATGGCAAGTGCCGCCTCCTTGATATTTATCATATATGACTGTTTTTCTTCAGACAACGACAATAAATAAAGAGGAGAATTCTTATTATATTTCGCCATACTGTTATATACAGCTTTAAGCTCTGACGTATTGTGCGTGGTATTTCTCTTCTTAGGTACTAATGTCGAACTAAGATAATTATAAATATCGCCACTTATATTCATACGAATTTCCTCCTTCCTTAGATTATCCGTTGCATCCTTGCAATAAATATCAGTGTAACGTTATATATTTACCGAAACTCCACCTAATAAATATAATTATAGTTATATAAAATATAACGCAATTTTATGAAACTGTAAATAGTAAATAATAACCATATTTCCGCTATGTATTTGTAGATTATTATATATTTCCGATAGCTGCTTACTGCTTTAAATTTATCTGCTAATCACTCACTTTTTTAAAATATCAATCTCTCTTTCTGTAAGCTTGCGATACTCGCCCGTTTTAAGGTTCTCATCCAGCATAAGCTTCCCCATGCTTATTCTTTTCAAAAAAGAAACTCTGTAACCGACAGCCTGAAACATTCTTTTTATTTGATGATATCTTCCTTCCGATATCGTGATTAAAAATCCGTCACCTGAGGTTTCCAATATAGCAGGTCTTGTAAGCTTTTCATCACCTATATCGACACCCTCCGCAAACGCTTTCCTTATCGTTTCTATATCCTCTGCCGGAATGTTTCCCGCTTTTTCTTCATTATTTGTATCTATTTCACCTTTTACAATCTCCACATAGTAGCTTTTATCAACATGTTTTCCCGGTGCAAGAAGGTTATTTGCCAGTTTTCCATCATTTGTAATAACAAGAAGTCCTTCCGTATCCTTATCCAATCTTCCGACAGGAAACAAATCTCTTCTTTTTTCTTCCTCAATAAGCTCAATAACCGTTTTATCTTTTTTATCGCTGGTAGCCGATACAACTCCCTGAGGTTTGTTCAGCATATAATATTGAAATTCACTATACATTACGGACTGCCCCTGAAAAAGGACTTCATCCTTTTCGGTGTCGATTTTTATGTCTGATTTTTTTACTACGACTCCGTTAACGGAAATGATACCTTTTTTCACATATTGCTTAACCTGACTTCTTGTTCCCTTGCCCGCATCAGCAAGATATTTGTCCAACCTAACAACCATAACTCATTCTCCTATATATAATATGAAAATAATCATTTAAAAATAACATATCAAAGCGGTCAATACCTCTTCCAAACAAAAAAAGAAAGCCTCCAAAGCAATGCCTGAAGACCTTCCATCATTCTTATTACAATCCTCTTGGGGAGATTGTACAACTTAAAATAAACTATCAAACATACTGCCTGTAGACGCATTTGTTATAGCCTGTGAGGAATATAAGCTACCCTGACTGTTAAGTGCGCTCTTTGCAGCATTCTCTATTTGCAACATCTTTAGTCTTACGTTACTTCCAAACGAAGTGCCTTTGCCAAACAAATTTTTCAATTCTGACAAATCTGCTTCGTTAAATTTTTTCTCATCAATAGAAAGCTTGTTGTCATTTCCTATTTCAATTCCAACTCTGTTAAGTGAAGACGAATAAACCTTTGTCTGATTAACCATGTTTACAGCATTATTCAAAACTGTAGTATCACTAAGCTCTCCTGTGTTTTCTACAACGCTGTTATAATCATTCACAAATTTATTGAGCTTATCCATAATTGCGGTTCTGTTATAATCCTTGGTAATATTACCATCCGAATCCTTCTTCTCGATTTTCTCATACAAAGAATCCTTCATAAGCTCATTAATATCATTTGCCGCACTGTTAGCACTGCTTTGGGCAACCTTAGTATTCTTTTGTTCTGAAACAGCGGTTGTACTTCCTGTCTTACCGGCAGCTTCACTGCTATAAAATTTCTTTGCAAGCTTATAATAAGAACCATTTTTTATTGCGTAATAGTCTCCAAGAAAATTTGCTCCACTTGAAGCTGTGCTCTTATTACTGCTTTGAGTGTTAAGATAATTAGTTATAAAACTATAATTTGAATCAATTTTATAACCCATACATATCCCTCCTTGATAATCAACAACTGACTTCCTTGTCATAAACCAAATGTTCCAACCAAATATAGCTGATTATTATTATTAATGCATTTTTAATAAATAATGTCAAGCCAAATACAGAAAAAAATTTATAAAGTTTAACATTTCATACAGTTGCGACAACTAAAAAGCAAAAGCACAAGCGATTTGAAATCTATTTAATTCCTATCTTAATGACATTAACCTTATCAATCCCGCTTACTGCCTTGTTATTTTCATCTACGCATTGAATTGCATATGCATAAGCACTACCCTTTTTTACAGTTTTGTCCATATAAGAAGTTGTTGCCGAATATCCATGCAGCTTCCACACATCCGTTCCGATAACTCTTCTGTAAATTGCATATTTTTTTGCACCCTTTTGAACATTCCACTTGAGTATTACTCTGCCCGAAGACAAAACTCCGCTTGTGAGTCTTGGTGTCCCAATATATTTGAGTGATTCCTGATTGGAAAATGTACTTATATTAATGTTGTCGTCAGTAACACATCTTATTGCATATTTGTATGTTGTTCCACCCGTAACATTTCTGTCTATAAAATAGTTTGTTGTGCCTGATGCGGCATCTATCAGCTTAATTGTTTGCCATTTTGAAGCATCAGGATCATATCTAAGTATCCGGTATCTGGAAACACCTCCGACTCTCGTCCAGACTATCTTTGCTCCCGTAAGCTGACTTGTTATAGAATTAATAACTACTGCTTTTCTCTTTTTTTCCCACCTTGCATACAGGATAATATCACCCTCCGTTTCAGGTGTTATTCCCTTCATTCGAGAGGACGGTTCAAAAAACGGGCCAGTATACCAGCCACAAAATTGATATCCTTCCCTTGTAGGCTCCAGAAAATCAAATTCGTCTCCTATTGTATAATAATAGGGATTATCTTCATTATTAAATCCCTGATTAAGTCTGTAATCTATTGTACATTCAACATTAGCAATTCTTTCCCATTTAGCGTACAGTGTCACATCCTTTGTATTGCCTTTTTTTATTTTCGTAATTCTGTATTGCTCATTGAAATTTTTATCAAAATACCAGCCTGCAAAGTTGTAATATTTTTTCACAGGCTGCTTAAATATTACAGTTTCATCCGGCTTACACACAGAAACATTATCTGTATCGTTTATCCCTCCATTAAGCTCGTAATTAATTTTGTATTCCAAATCATTACAAATATAAACTGTTATATAAGAATTTGTTTCCTGTTCATATACATAGCTTATTTTCTGTGCACTCCGTCCTTCATCATTTAATACCAATACATTATCTTTAATTTCTGCACCTTCAACATTACTGACACGTGACACATCAAAGCCTTCTGTCTGAGACAAATTCAATTCGCCCGTTTCAAATAATTCTTTTTCTACCAATCCCTGGGTTCCACCCTCATATATTGCATTTTCCAGTTTGGCATCAAAGCATTTAATCCTGTTATCTGCATATTCAACATATGTGAGCGCCGTATTGTTATCGAGATTAAGCTTTGTAAGATAATTATTATATAATATAAGCTGTTTAAGCTTCGTGTTATTGCTAACGTCAATATCCGTAATTTGATTTGATGAACAAGATAAAAACAAAAGATTATCAAGGTCTTTAACATCAATATTAGCAATCCTGTTGTTATCGCAATTAATATTTTTTAATGCCTTATTACTACCAAATATTATATTTTCAATTTTATTATCCGTGACATTTAATTCTATCAGATTAGACAAAGAGCTTACATCTATTTCTGTTATATCACACGATATTATGTCTATTTGTTCAAGATTTTTAAACAGTTCGATTCCAACAACGTTTTCTACATCTTTATCTTCTATATATATTGCTTTTACGCTGTCCAAATCTATACTCGAGGCGCCATTTGCAAGATTTTCCTTAACATACTGTCTAAACACTTCATCCGGAAAATGTTCCTCATCTATATTCACAACATTATCGTCCGAAGCGTAACAAACATTTTCTTTTGCCATGTCGTATCTAAGCATCAATCCGGCTGCCCCGCCATATTGAGCACCGCTAAAAACAATAAAACCATACCCTAAAATAACCAGACAGCAAAAAACAAAGGTTTCTATCAATTTCTTTTTCACATCGTTACCTCCTTGTGTCATTTTTTAATTATATTCCCTTATAAATGCCCTATCAAGCATTTTAAAATGGTAATTTTTTGTCACAAATTATTTTTTATTTGCATTTTTTATCTACATCTTCAATGTGACAAAACATATGAGAAAAATAATGACAAATTTGACATAAAATATTATAATATATGCAATATGGTCTTGTACCAAATTATAAACGGAGGAAAGAGAAATGTCTAATTGGAAAAATTTAGATACTTTAGAAGCGTACAAAGAGCTTGTTGCATGTAAAGGAAGCGTTAAACTTCAGACAGCAATGTCAGGAGAAAGCGGAGCTAAGAGAGCAACCAAATACAGTGTTCCTATGGCTGCCAACATGGCATACAACTTTGCTGCGAAAGAAGTAGATGACACAGTATTAGAAAAGCTTGCTGCACTTGCAAAGGAAGCTGAGCTCGTAAAAAAATACGAGGAGCTTTACAATGGTGCAATCATTAACACAGGCGAGAACCGCCTCGTTCTTCATCAATTAACACGCGGTCAGCTGGGACAACCTGTTACCGCAGATGGCGTTGACAAGAGAACATTTTATGTAGAACAGCAAAAGAGAATCGCAGAATTCGCTACAAAGGTACATAATGGCGAGATCACAAACGCTGCAGGAGAAAAATTTACTACTGTAGTCCAGATTGGTATCGGCGGCAGCGACCTTGGTCCTCGTGCAATGTATCTCGCACTTGAGAACTGGGCTAAGAAAAACAACACATTCAAGATGGATGCAAAATTTATCAGCAACGTTGATCCTGATGATGCAGCTGCAGTTCTTGCATCAACAGATGTTGCACATTCTATATTCGTACTTGTTTCTAAGTCAGGTACAACTTTGGAGACTCTTACAAATGAGTCATTTGTTAAGGATGCTCTTGCCAAGGCAGGTCTTGATGCCTCAAAGCATATGATTGCCGTAACAAGCGAAACATCTCCTCTTGCTAAGAGCGATGATTATCTTGCAGCATTCTTTATGGACGATTATATAGGAGGTCGTTTCTCTTCTACATCAGCAGTAGGTGGAGCTGTTCTTTCACTTGCATTTGGACCTGATGTATTTGCGGCATTCTTAGATGGAGCTGCAGCAGAAGATGAAACAGCCAAAAATGAAGATATTATGAAGAACCCTGCTATGCTTGATGCATTAATTGGTGTTTACGAGCGTAATGTTCTTGGTTATCCGGCAACAACAGTATTGCCATATTCACAGGCATTAAGCCGTTTCCCTGCTCATCTTCAGCAGCTTGACATGGAGTCAAACGGCAAATCAGTAAATCGTTTTGGCGAGCCTGTTAATTATCCGACAGGTCCTGTAATCTTCGGTGAGCCGGGAACAAACGGACAGCATTCATTCTACCAGTTATTACATCAGGGAACTGATATAGTTCCATTACAGTTTATTGCTTTCAAGAACAGCCAGATTGGTACTGATGTTGATATTCAGGGTAGCACCAGCCAGCAGAAGCTCTGCGCTAATGTTGCAGCTCAGATAATTGCATTTGCATGTGGTAAGGATGACGAAAACAGCAACAAGAGTTTTAAGGGCGGACGTCCTTCAAGTATCATTATCGGTGAAACACTTGATCCAAAGACATTAGGTGCTCTTCTTGCTCACTTCGAAAACAAGATAATGTTCCAGGGCTTCCTTTGGAATATCAACAGCTTTGATCAGGAAGGTGTTCAGCTTGGTAAGGTGCTTGCAAAGAAAGTACTTGCTCACGAAACTGACGGAGCACTTAAAGTATTTAGTGATATATTCAATATTTAATATTTTGCATTTAATAGAATTTATTTAGCATTAACAGACTTTAGTCATATATTTTACATTATACAGACTTTAGTTATATATTCTATTTCATCCGGCCGGTAAACAGCCGCAAAAAAGCAGCTATAAACATTTGATATAAATCCTGTATAGCACGGATTAAATGTCATTTGTTTCATAGCTGCTTTTTATTTATTATATTTTTATATTTTTTTATTTTATTATTGATTTACATATAA
>CALZHV010000025.1 GCA_945787485.1 uncultured Lachnospiraceae bacterium | reverse complement strand
ATCTTGAAACGGTTAAGGGCTTCCTTAGCCTCTGGAACTGTGTTCTTTGCCATTGCGAAACACCTCTCTTTATCAAAATTTGCAAGGGCATAATGAGTTACAAAAGCCGTTCACGCCCTTGCAAATCATTATTTACCTTTGCAAAAATAGTTTGTGTATCACAATGCAAAATAATAATGAAAATATTTGGCAATATAAAAACAAATTAATTCTTCATAATATTCATCGATTTATGTTTTTATAAACATAGGTCTAATGCTCCCGGTGGGTACATCAAATGCACCATATCTGTAATTAATTAATTACTCTTGGATATTATGTAAATTTGTGTTATTATTGTTTTATAAAAAATTTACTTAAGGGTAGTTCAATATGATCTTGAGAATAGAATCAAAAGAACAATTAAATATTTGCCTCGATATAATCCATAAGAGCTTTCAAACAGTTGCAGATGAACTGAACTTGACAAAGGATAATTGTCCAAGCCATACCGCGTTTATACCTATTGAAAAATTAATCTCGCAATTTGAAAATAATACACCTATGTTTTTATATCAGTATAACGGAAACTTTGTTGGCTATTTTTCATTGTCGGTTAATGATGATAGCGTTGAATTGAACAATTTGGCTGTTTTACCTGAGTATAGACATTTGGGAATAGGCAAAAAGTTAGTCGATTATGCCATAGTATATTCCAAGAATACCATTGGTGCGAGTAAAATAAGAATTGGTATTGTTGAAGAAAATTCAACCTTAAAAAAGTGGTATGAAAGAATAGGCTTTGTTCATATCGGCACTAAGAAATTTGAGCATTTGCCTTTTACAGTTGGATTTATGGAAAAGGATTTTATAGAGTAAATGAGGATGAAATTAAATGAACAATAAAACAAAAACCATTCAAACAAATAGATTGATTTTAAGAAAATTCACTATGAAAGATGCTAATGATATGTACAATAATTGGGCCAGTGACCCCGAATGTTGTAAGTATTTGGCATGGAATGTTCACAAAAATGTTGACGAAACAAAAGCTATTCTTCAATCTTGGATTAAAGAATACGATAATGGTAGCTATCATTGGGTTGTAGAAATAAAAAATACTCACGAAATTATAGGAAGCATAAGCGTTATTACTGTATTGGAAAAACATTCTACCTGTGAACTTGGATACTGCTATGGCTCAAAGTATTGGGGCAATGGATATGCAACAGAAGCGTTGAGGGCAGTAATTGAGTATTTGTTAAAGGAATGTAATTTTTATTTAGTTGAGGCAAGACATATCAGCGGTAATCCTGCAAGTGGCAGAGTTATGGAAAAGGCAGGAATGCACAAGGACGCAGTTTTAAGAGATAGAAGAATAAATAAATATACCGGCGAAAGGAATGACACAATTATCTATTCAATAACAAAAGAGGAATTGGAAAAGTGAAGATATATATTGTTAGGCACGGTCAAGATGATGATAGCGTTCGAGGTGGCTGGAGCGATAGTCCGTTAACAGATTTAGGAGTTAAGCAATCTGTTGATTTGGCTGATGAAATATTCAGCAAAATTGATGAATATAATATCGGAATAATTATTTCAAGTGATTTAACAAGAGCAAAGCAAACTGCATTAATTATTTCGGAAAAGTTGTCTATACCTTTGAAGTATGATATGGATTTTAGGGAGGTTAATAACGGAGACCTTGCAGGCTTGGATAATCGTATTGCCGATGAAAAATACCCAGGTCTTTACTGGAGAAAATTAGATTGGGAAGAACATTATCCGAACGGAGAAAGTCCAAAGGAGTTTTATGATAGGATAAGTAATGCTTGGAGTGGTTTGTTAAACTCACTTGTTGGTTATGATAAAAATGTATTATTAGTAACTCATGGAGGAGCTATTAATATTATCAAGTGTATTATTAATGGAGTTGAGTACTCCAATAAACATAAACATCAAAGCATTCCAAGTGCAGAGATTGATTTTGTAACAGAGGTTTTGTAAATGAATAAAAAAGAAATGATGACAATAGTTTACAGTCAACTTGCTATTGATTATAACTGCAAGCCTGAAGATTTTAATAGAGATGGAGTTATATTTACAATAGCTGAAAAGCAAAACGGAAGACGAGAAATGCCTTTTATTACTCCTCGTCTTGAAATCATCACAATGGGCAAAAGCACTATTGTAAATGTTTCAAAAAATATAATGTCATTTGCAAAAAGAAAATTTGAAGGTAAATCAAGATATGAGATTTTAACCAGCAAATTTGTATATGGTGTTAATCCTTATTACTTACCTGATGTTGAAAATCTGAAAGAAATCGAAAACAAATCATTTAGATTTGAATTGATTGATAGTAAAATTCAATTATTATATAGCAATAAAGATTTTCATAATGCTTTACAATATGATGTCGACAGTAAAAGACCAGAGGTTCTTGCTGCTATTGCTTATGCTGAAAACAAATTAGTTGGAATTGCATGCGCAAGTGCCGATAGCAAAACTATGTGGCAAATAGGTGTAGATGTTTTGCCTGAGTATCGTGGTAATGGTATTGCTGTTAAGCTCGTAAATATGCTTACTATTGAAACACTTAATCGTGGCATTGTCCCATATTATACAACAGATTGTACAAACATAAATTCACAAAAGGTTGCTATCAAGAGTGGCTATATTTCTGCTTGGACACACTGCTTCAAGACGAGATTACCAAAATTTTTAAATTTGTAAAATGTTCTAATTCTTATATTGTTTGAAGATACATGTCACTGTGGGGCGGATGCATTTTTTTCATCAGCCCTTCAACAAGGAAAAGAAAAAATGTATAAGCAAATGGAGCGAGCATATATGTTTGATGAAACGCCAAAGGCAATATTGTCTAACGAATATAAATCTTGGCTTGACATAGCAGTTAAAGCAAAAAATATGTATCTCAACAATGAATTATCCGAAGCTGAGGCACTGTAGATAATTAGAACAGAATAAATATTTTTAGCCGGAGTACAAACAAGCTCCGGCTATTCTTTCAGCAATTCAACCGCTAACTTAAATCCAATTTCAAATGCCTGACATTCAATCAGCGAAGCGTATTCCGTAAAGCAATCAATATACTTTTCAAACACATTCAAGTCATCATTCTTGAGGAAAGAAGATAATTTTTCGTGATGCCGAGCAATCAGCGAAACTAACTCTTTCTCTTCATCTGTAATAACTTTATCTTCGTTGGGTCTAATGTTTCCGTACCATAAATCTTGTAGTGTTGACATAAAATTACTCCCTTGCAGTACAAATACATACCACAAAGGAGTTTGAATGTCCAGATATATTTTTCTATGCACAAATCCAACCATAATGTTGGATTGACATATCAATGAAGTGATTTAGTAAAAGATTAGTTTTTGAATCAAACGATTCTTTGTCATAGCAAACCGGTAAATCAACATCAAGAACATCCTCAATAGTTTTTTTAACCTTTGCCTTGGGCAGTTCATCCTTGTACCAATCAACAACAAACAACTGTGCTTTTTCAGTCGTAAGCTTTTTGAATATATCCTTTGCTGCAAGTTTAACTGCTTGCTCTTCTGCATTTGTTAGTCTTTTGCCCTTAATTAGTAAATCATATAGTTCTAATTCTTCTTCGGTTAGGCCTTCAAAATGTGCTCTTTTTGACTCTGTTTTAAGTTCTTCAATAAGTTCAAGAAGCTGTTCGTAATAATCCTCATTCTCCGTACTACCAGAGTTGTATCTATCTACGATACCCTTATATCGTTCGGAAAATTTTATTCGCTCAATATTTTTATCCACCATGAGTTCAAGAGCCTTTTCAAGATATTCCTTTAAATCCTCAATCTCAATTGCCTTATATGGAGCATGCTTAATTTCTTTTCTCAAATCATCAACATCAAGTTTTGTGAGGTCGATAACTTTTGAGTTGTGAATAACAAATTCGGCATCATCGTTATCTTCAAGTTTGCTTGATGTAATGCTTGCATCAAGAACAGCACGCATTTTTTGTTTAGCTTCTTCAACCTTTTCATCATTAACTGTGTTATGCATTAAACCATTGATATATTTTAATGGTTCAAACTTTGGATTTTTCCAATGTTGTTCAAAAATTTCAGGCTTTGATGCTTCATAAAGGTTTTCCATTGTGTTAGCAATGACTTTGAACTTTTCTTTTACATCATCTTTAGAAATAATAATATCGTATGCGGTACGCATAGCATTAAGTTTTTCAAATGTTGAATCCAAAGTAATAATATCATCAAGCTTGATACCAATACTATTAAGGAATTCATCACCCTCTGCAATGCAGGAATCAAGCATAGATTTTAATGCGTCAATATCTTTCGCCGGATAATCATCACCATCTGTACCAGAGCCGTAATCGGAAAGTGCTTGTTTCATATATTTAAAAACATTTACATAGTCAACAATAATTCCGCAAGGCTTGCCGGGATATACTCTGTTAGCCCTTGCAATAGCTTGCATAAGAGTATGCCCCTTCATAGGCTTGTCTAAATAAAGAGTTGAAAGATTTTTAACATCAAATCCAGTTAACCACATTGCACATACAAAAACCAAGTCAAGATGGTCGTGCGGCGTTTTGAATCTATCCTCAAGGTCAAGACCTTCAGGCGTGATTTCTGCCATTTTTGCCTTATGCTTTGAAATGTCTAATCCTTCTTTTGCAAATCGTTCTTCATCAGCGTTAGCATCGGAAATAACAACAGCCATTTCAACAGATTGCATATAATTAATGCGATTTGTCAATTCGTCACGCTCTTCCTTTGCTTTTGCTTGATTTCGCTCTTTTATAAGATTTTGAATTTCAATACCCCAATAGTGCTGTACCTTGTCATACATTCTAACAGCTGTAAACTTGTCAACGGAAACAACCATAGCTTTTCCGAGAAAGCCTCTGCGTGGGAAGTGATGAGCGATGTCTTGTGCAATCTTGTCAAGTCTGTCATCACGCTTTATAACCTCAAGAATTTTTGAAGCAGAGTTTTCAAGTTTTTTTACTTCTTCTTCGTTTAAATCTTCATCCTCAATTATATCAATAATATCATCATCAAGATAATTGTTTTCAAGCTCAACTGTAGGAACCCTTCTACTGTAAAACAGCGGTACAGTTGAACCATCCTCAACAGATTGAGAAAAGTTATATTCGGAAACATAATCACCAAACCATTGATTAGTTAATCTTTTTGCACCGAGCAAAGGAGTGCCTGTAAATGCAATAAAGTTTGCATTAGGCAAACCAGCTCTCATATTTTCCGCAAGGTCTTTGTACTGTGTTCTGTGTGCCTCATCAACCATTACAATAATATCATCACGATTTGATAAAATAGGGTATTCCTTCGTTTTGTCATAACGGAATTTGTGAATAAGAGTGAATATGAATTCCTTATTTGATTGCAAGTATTCACGAAGCTGTGAACTGTTTTTCGGTTGACATTCGACCTTATCACCGATAACCTCTGTTCTAACAAAATTTTTGTGAATCTGTGTGTCCAAATCCTCACGGTCTGTAATAACAAGAAATGAAAAATTGCCGGGTATCTTACGCTTAACCTTACGGGCAAACATAACCATTGAGTATGACTTGCCGGAGCCTTGTGTATGCCAAAATACACCAAGCTTACCTTGCAACTCTTTCCTGTTTTTAACAGACTCCATGAGATTATTAACGCCAAAGAATTGGTGGTTTTTTGCAATAATCTTAATGCGTTTATTTTCAAATAAAATAAAGTTCTCTATGTAATCAATTAATCGTTTTTTATTTAAGAGACCGTCAACGAAACGCTCAACAGAAATTTTACTTTCCTTTAATTCCTCTCGGTTTATTGATTCCTTTTCGCTTTCAACCTTTAACCATTCAAAGAAATAATCGTATGTCGCATTAAATGCACCAAGCCTTGTTTCAAGTCCGTTTGATAAAACGCAAATTTGGTTGAATGCAAAAAGATTAGGCACATCCTTTTTATAATTCAAAAGGTTTTTGTTGTATGCTTCCTCAACCTTAACTATACTGTTTTTAAGTTCAATAAACACGAGTGGTAAACCGTTAACAAAGATCAACACATCAGGACGTCTGTAATTATAATGTCCTTGTATCCACATTTGAGATACGGCAGTAAAAGTGTTGTTCTCGGGATTTTCGAAATCAATCAACTGAACAAAATCAAAATCTTCTTTGCCGTTACGCTTTACTTTAACTTGAATTTTATCCCTGATTTTCTTATAGTTTTTATAGTTAACATCGTTTATGTCAGAGCCAGTAAAATCCCTTGACAAATCACGAACTATACTATCAACAACAGATTTTTCAATGGCAGGATTAATTCTATATAAAGACGCACTTAATACACCCGGCAAAACGCATTGCTTTTTACTGCTTCTTCCGGTTCCATCGTTCAGGTTATCTCTGCTTTCAGGGTCAGCAGGGCATTTGATAATATCATACTCAAACGGAGCCTTGCTCAGCTTATCAAGTATAGCCTGTTCAATATCGTCTTCTGTTATGTAATTTGCCATTTAATCACTTCCTACTTATTGGGTAACAATCCATCTGCCGTTACGTTTGCCGTTTTCTCGTTTGATTAATCCTTTTTCCTGCATTTCAACAGTTCGTCTTTTTATTGTTCTTGGCGAACAATTTGTTTTTTCGGCTAATTCTTTTTGTGTAATTTTTGGATTATTCTTAATTATATTGATAATTGCCATTTCTTCTAAAGTGCATTTCAAAGTGCCATTTTGGCACTTTGAATTATCATAATTGGCACTTTGAATTTCATCGGTATATCCAATATGGGTATATCGATTTTTTAATTCATTATTTGCACCAAACAATAAATTTTCAAAAAACTGTTCCAAATATTCAGTCGTAGCCGTAATTCCACGACTAACATCGTTATAATTAGCTCTTACCAAAGCATTTCTAAAGAACCATGAATTATTTGCAAAAACATCATTGCTAATATTGAATCCAAATGTTTTTAAGTATTTAATGATAAATACAGCAGTTGTTCTTGTATTACCTTCACAGAATGGATGAATTTGCCAAATTCCTGCTGCAAACTTTGTAATATGCTTTACTGCTTCTGTGGCAGATAATCCATCATAAGAAAACTCTTTTTCTATTCTAAAATCATAATCAAGGGTGTCATTAATGCTGTCGTATGATGCATATAAAACTGTTTCACCGTTTAATATCCATTCTTTTTTTGTAATGTTATAATCGCGGATTTCACCGGCGTGCTTGAACACATCGGTGAATAGTCTTCTATGAATAGTTTTTAACTCTGCCGGAGAAAACTGAAATGTTTTTTCGTTAAGTATTTCCGTTATTTTGGAAGCAACCTTATCAGCTTCTTCTGTGCCATCCTCTACTGCCTGTCTGTTTTCTCGTTGCTCATAATAGCTTTTAACACGCTTTTGAACAGTAGCAATATCGATTTTGCCCTCAATGTGTTCCTTTGCTGTATCAAGCAAATATTCAGATGTTTCAAGACCGTCAACAGCCTGCAATCCGATAGCAGTTTTCCAAGCCTCACTCTTGGTTGCTTTGTCGGGCTCACCTTGCTTAATATATTCACTTAATTCAAATTGCCAATTTCTTTCATCAGCCATTTAATCACTTCCTATTATTTAAGCCTTGTTTTATACCTATTGCAAGTTGTTCTTGAACATCAGAATTCTGAAGAACCATATCAAATAGCTTATCTGTTAATCCACTTGCAAAAGCATCATCATTTTGAGCATGAATTTTTTCAATTTCAAGTTTGTGTTCCAACTCCATTTTCTCTTTTTCAAGTTGCAATTTTTCGCGCTCTATCTCAATATTAGCCTTTGCTTGCTCTTTAATTTTTTCTATTTCTGTTTTTGTTTGCTTTTTACATACAGAAATACTGACAACTGCAGAAATCAAAGCCGTTAATATTGATACTAAATATGGCATATATTCTTTCATTTTTTCTCCTTTATAAATAGAATAGTTGTTCATCGCTTATGTCTACTCTAATACCATTTGTCATTGTATTCCAACAAAACAAAAGTTCATCCTTACCACACAAGATTCTATTGATTATTTGTTTTCTTTTATTTTTAGGCAATTCTCCTGCCAATATTTTCCCATCAGATATTCGTACAGAAGCTGAGTATTCTCCAAACTTAACGTGAATATGTGGCTCATTATGCTTCGTGTTTTCATTAGAATGCATATAATATCGAATGCCATTTTCTCTCCATATGTCAGCACCTCTTTCACCGGTAGACATCAAAAAGACTGAAATATTGTTTCCGTATTCTTTAACATATTGCGAAATTTTAGCATCCAAATTCAAAACTAATAACGATTTACCATTGATAATTATTCTGTGTAAATCTGCAAGATAAAAATCCGAATAGTAGTCAGACTTATCTTCGCTATTTTTTGTATAAAAGTTTATTAAATTATTTGTTATTTCAATAAATAATTCTCTTATAGTTGTGTTTTCGTTAAAATAAAAATTGTGTTTTTTTCTGATGTAAACATGTTCTTTAAATTTCAATTGTTTTTTATTGAAACTAACATACTCTTTTGAAAACTTTAAAGAATATTTAAGCAAAATCATTTCACCTCTGATTTTACATAGTTTTTATTTCTTTTAAAGATTGAATTTAAGTAATCCGAGGGTTTCCATTCTGTATCGTAATGCTTCCTTTGAGACACCGAATATTGCTGTCAAACTATTTGAAACAATCGTCCAATCTCTGTAATTGCAAGATTGACTATCGACATATAAGGGGCAGTACGGATTTATGTTCAACACATCGGCAATTGAACTGTATTCAGACAGCAGTAGTCTTTTTGGCATAAGAAAATAGGATGCAAAGTAATTTGCTTCTGTTTCAATTCTCGGAAGGTTTTGTTTGTTATCTTCACTTACATTTTGATTGTAGCAATATATTGCATTTCCATTTTCTAATGGGTGTTTCAAAAAATAATGTCCCAATTCGTGTGCTTTTGTAAAGTTCTGCCTTGAAGGTATCATTGTGCTATTATAGAAAATGTGTTTTTGGTTTCCAATAACCGAAAATGCACCATCCATATTAGGACCGAAGGCAGTTCTTTTTACTACAATATCCTCATTTTCACAGATCTCTTTAATATGTGAATATGGAGCACCGACTATATTGTATTGCCTTAAAACCTCATTAGCACATTTTTCAATGTCATTCCGTTGCATCATCGTCTATATATGCCTCATACATTGCCCTTAAATCTTCGTCGCTAATAGTTTTAGCTCTTGCCGCCATTCCCATATTTGAGCAAAATTCATCAAAAGAAATAACCTTTTTCACCTTCGAAACACTTTCGGTTTTCGTTTCGACACTTAGCTTTCCACTCATTAAGCGTGGTAATAGTAAATCTCGTTGCTTAATAAGATTGTCATTTTGTTGATATAACATTTCAATCTCGTCGAGCATAGGGGTAACAATTCTGCTAAATGCTTTTATATATTCTTGTGCAGGCATCATTACCTTAACCTTTTTTATGACCTCAGGTTTCAAATGTAACACATTAGCACCGTTTGCAAACTGAGAAATATATTTTGATACATTTCCAAATCTGAACAGGCAATACAAAAAAGATTTATTTATATCTGTTTCGATTTTAATTAAATCAGCAGAGATAACACAAACACCTGCAATATCAGGAATTAACGCAACTGAACCAACAGTTCGCCTGTCTTGAGTCATATCAGTAACGCCCATTACCAAATCGCCTTGTTTTACTACTTGTGTTTCTTTGTAATCGCCATTATAACACTTGTTACCATCTCTTCTAAAACCGCCAAATCCTTGAATGTTTTTTAAGTTGATTAGTGTCACACCATCATCGCACTCTATTTCTTCAGAAGAATAAGATAAACCTCTCGTTATATCTAATAATTCGCTGAGCTTAACTATATTCACCCGGTGATTCTTTATCTCATTTTCATAAGATAATTTGAAATAATTTTCTACTGTTTGCTCCAATAGTTTAATACGCTTATTGTTAATCTCAATCAAATCGTCATATGTAGAAAGAATATTTGCAATTATTCTTTGGGTAGAAAGATCAGGTATATTGAGTTTTATGTTTTCGATAAAACGCCTATCCGCTCTTTGACGTCCGCTTGCACCAGTCATACTATTTATTGCAGGGAGTACAACTGCATCGCTTGAAGATAAATAATATATAAAATTTTCGTCTGATATTCCTTTTTCAGCTCTAAATATATAAAACTCAGTTGAGCCAAAAGCCATTTGTTTATCAATAGAAACTTTTGCAATTTTTCTATTTTCAAGACAAGGCGTAATACGAGAAAAAATGACATCACCATTACAGAATTTGCTACAACTTTGTCCTTCATATAATTTTTCTTCTTCATTTTTTACTGAACGAAGTATTGGTGATATCTTATCTATATCGATAAAAGGATATATTTCTCCCTTATTAAGCTTTACTGTCGGATTTACCTGTATTATGTTTTTTAATCTTTGTATGGTCCATTTATTCATTGATTTTCATTATCGTCTTTCTTGTTTTTGTTAATGATTATGGTGAACGAATTCAAAATATCAAATTGGCAAATTATTGAATAAATTAAAGATGAATATTTTAGAGTTTTAGCAATGATTATAATTATGTTTGCCTCTGATGTTAATGAATCAGCAATAAAATCAAACACTAATGATGACACAATTAGCCAGAGAGTTAAATGCAATGTTTTTGAAAGTGCTTTTATCATATTGTTGGTTTTTTCTGTAGATTGCTTTTTTTCAAAAGCTTGATACACGAAAACAGTAGCTGTTAAGCCAAAGCCAAATAATGTAATAATAGCCGTTATGAGTTCATTTTCAATATAACTTTTCCCTTTTCCAAAAAAAGCCACTAAAAAGCCTAATCCTAAACTAAGTGCTGAAAAAAGAATGCTTAGAAAAATATTATTTTTCTCCTGATTTGTTCGGATCTTTTTTTCTTTTATATCTATATTATTCTTCATAGTCAAACAACCCATTAAGTTTATTAATTAACTCACTATATATATTGTTTTCAATTTTCCAATTATCATCAATGTTTTTAATCAAATTTAATATTTCGGATTCAATTTCTTTACGTATACAATAATCTGTACTGCTGATAGTTCTATATTTGCTTTGTCCCTCTGCCTTTATTTTTAACTTCCATGAACCCGAGTTAGATGAATATTTTACGAAACTATCAATTGCATTTAAGGAGGCCTTTAATCCACCTTTTTTATTTCTAATACTGAGTTCTACACTGTCGGCATTCAACGAATCTTTTGCTCCAGATACTAAATCTTTCGCAGCTCCTGTTGCACCGAAAAAATTAGGAACAATTAAATCAAATGATATTTCTTGAATAGAATCCTTTTCTGATATTAATTCCCAAAATTCTTTCTTATTTTCAATAGTGTTAAAGAAAATGCTATAATCTTTTATTAAACTATTAATCAAATTTTTCACTGTTGTGACTATTGAAGATGCATTAAGAATCTTCGTATTCAGTTCAACTGCAAACTGTTGTTGTTTCAAATTTATAAATACATCTAATGGAGGATAACTGTCTATAGACTCTTGCTCTATCGTATCTTCATTTAATTTGTATGTATTCATTTGTGTTCGCTTTGCTAGCTGACAATAAATTATATCATCAGTAATATTCACCTTATATACTAAAATATACTTTGTAATTCTAGGGCTGATTTTAATGATTTTTTTATTTTTAAATTTTTCAATTGCATTTCTAAACGCCCTATTTCGTCCATCTTTTGTATCTTCGTAATCATAACTAAAAAAAGAAATTTGTTTGTTAAACACAACATTAGCTTGTAACAAAATAAAATTAGTGGTTCTATTCATTTTTTACCCTCCAAATAAATTTGCTAAATTGTCAGCAATTTGTTTTTCTAATTCGTGTGCTTGGGCGTTTAGTTCGGTCAGTTCGGTATTGAGTGTAAGAATTGTTTCTTTGAATTCTTCTTCTGTCATTCCGTCATCCTCGATAACAACGCCGACATATCTGCCTGCGTTGAGAGAATAATCTTGGTCGATTATTCCGTCTTCGCCCTCAAGCTTCGCAACCTTGCAAAGTCCGATTACATCCTGATATTCACCATTAGGGAATCTTTCAAGTAACCAATCGATTTGTGCTTGATAATATTTCTTTGTTTTTGTGTCCTTATCTTCTGCTTCTTCAGGTGCATCTACCATAGCTTGCTTATATTCATTTATAAGATTTGTGAAAGTTTCTGTATCACCATCATAAAGACGTGTAATTATACCGAGGTTTTTGATCTGCTCATCACTGAATTTTCTATGAGCTCTGTCAACCTGTGTAAATACATTTCGAGCATCAACAAATAGGATTTCGTCTTTTTTGTCTGTTGATGCTTTTTCCTTATCAAAAAACCATAATGTTGCAGGCAGGGTAACGGAAGAAAACATATTTGAAGGCAGAGTAACCATTTGCTTAATTACTCCTGATTCAATAAGAGCCTTTCTAATCTCTAATTCGCTCTTGCCTGCGTCAGATGCAGAGTTAGCCATAACAAGACCTGCTCGTCCATGCTCATTAAGTGCAGTTGCAAAATAGTTTATCCAAAGATAGTTAGCATTCGGAACGGTTTCTTTTTTATCTCCGTCTTTTTTACCTGCCTTTGTTTTATTCTTCGGTATGCCGTATTGATTAAATCTTGCGTCATCCTTAACACGCTCATAAACAACCTCATCAACATTGAATGGAGGATTTGCCATAACATAATCAAAGCTACCGACTGCGTTATATGGGTCAGCATAAAATGAGTTAGCCTCTGTAATTTCGCCACGAACATTATTTAGAAGCAGGTTCATTTTAGCAAGACGAACAGTTTTGCTGTCCTTTTCAACGCCATAGCAACGGAAATGCATTGTGCTGTCATTATTTGAATTGTGATTGTGCATATATCTTGCAGCCTGAACGAACATACCACCCGAGCCACAAGCAGGGTCAAGGAATTTCTTTTCCGAACCTGCTTCGGGATTAATAACCTCTACCATATATCTTACAACAGATGCAGGGGTGTAGTATTCTCCTCCGTCCTTGCCGGATGCAAATTTGTCAAGGAAAAATTCATAAATCTGACCGAAAAGGTCAATACTGATATTCTCCGGAATGTCAAGAAAAACTCTTATAATTCTTGAAAGGAGCTCCGGCTCCTCATTAGGAACGAGTGCACCGTAAACCTCCTTTGGCAAAATGCCGTCAATAGTGCTATTATGCTCCTCAATAGCAGTCATGGCATTTTTTACGGCTGTTGCTTTTTCTGCCGTATCGGGAAGATCATTTATGTAGTCATAATAAGCACAATAGGGAAGATAAAATCCGCATTTTTCCTTTGCAATTTCTTCAACGCTTTTTTCTCTTCTTGTACCTTTTAATTTTTGGTATTCCGTCTCAATTTCATCCTTATGCTGTTTATACAGTATGTCAGCATATCTCAAAAATATTAAGCCTAAAATCGGTTCGTCATAAGCAGTTGATGAAAGGTGTGCACTTGAACGCAGCATATCTGCCGAACGCCACAAATTATACTTTAACTTTTTTAATTCAAAATCGGTCATACTACACCACCATAAGATATAATTCTACATATTATATAATATCATAATTTGTAAAATAGTCAAATTATAAATATTCAGGGAAGAAAATCGAAATCGTTTACTACATATCAATTATCCTCAAATACTGCTCTAATCTTTCGGTGACATATTCTGCGATGAGGTTTGTCATTGGTTTTGCGTCTTGGTTTCTTGAATAGTTATCAAATGCATCGTAATAACGCTTTCTGTCGGTAAACTTTACATTTATCGGTGGATAACTATTTTGCATCAGCTCGAAATTCATCAGCAGTCTTCCCGTTCTTCCGTTTCCGTCAATGAAAGGGTGTATGCTCTCAAATTCAAGATGAAATCTTGCTACTCGCTCAATGATGTTCATTGTGTCTTTTCTCTTTTCATTTTCAGCCAACAGCTCTGTGATTTTAGGCTCAATCATATATGGCTGGACAGGCTCTGTGTAAGCCTCAACATTTATATGCAAATTATCAGCTTTGATTTTCAGAATGCCATTTTCCTGCTTAATACTGTTCATTTTACTACCTCTATACTCATTTCAATAGTGTAAATTTTCAATCTTTACACTATTGTGTATTACAGAAAATTACTTGTCAATTATACAAATAAAAGCGTTGGAGATTTGGTTTCTCCAACGCTTAATGCATTTGATGTTGCAAGGATAATATCGTTAAATGCTTCTTTATCATTGTGTAAGCTTTTCAATTAACGGACCTCCTAATATTTTTCTTGATACCGAATCCGGAAATGCCGAACAGTATTTGCTGATAGCAGAAAGAGAAATATTATTCTCATCGATATAGTTTTCTAAATTCTTAATCTCAATGCTATCCAAGGTATCAAAATCAATCAATCTAATCAATTCACAGAATTGAAGTGTTTTGAAGTTTGATTTAGTGATTGTTGTCGGAGGCTTGCATAGGTAAACAGATTGATTTCCGATTTCAATTTTTCTTCCACGAGTTGATTCGTTATTGGAAATTACAGTGATTACATTTGGCACCTGTGTTGTTAGTCCAAGTGAATTCAGTAGCGAAGCTCCACCGAGATAACCATAAACCTCTTGCGAATTTTGAATATATTTTTTTACAATGACCTTTCTCGGATTCAAAACCGAATCACCGAGAATAGTTTTTCTCGGAATATAATATACGCCTGTTGAAAATCTTTTGATTTGTTTGTTATCAATCATAGTCCTGATAGCCTTGTCAATCCAAGGACGAGAACGGTCGGGGTATAGCATTTCTATATCTTCAACAAGTATAGGTTCATCTGTTTTGAATTTTGAAGATAGTTCATCAAACATATTCATATTATCGCCTCCTTTGAATTGATTATATTATATTATACATAAATTGTCAAGATTTCATACTTTTGTGTTTTTCGTTGTGGTTTTATAGTCCAAAATTTAGTATTATACTGAAGCATTTTCAATGTTGAATAAAGTAAAAATCGAGCCGAGAGGGATGTTCTCTCGGCTTAAATTTATGTGGATATGTAGTGCAATTTTCGTTAATTTTATGTTTTTAATGTAAATAGGCGCCCACTATGCGATTTTTTCGAGTCCCGAAAGTGGCTTAAATAGGGCATTTTAAAATTTTTTAATGCAAAAAAACATCAACCTCTGAAGCAGCTTCCATCTTGAAACGGTTAAGGGCTTCCTTAGCCTCTGGAACTGTGTTCTTTGCCATTGCGAAACACCTCTCTTTATCAAAATTTGCAAGGGCATAATGAGTTACAAAAGCCGTTCACGCCCTTGCAAATCATTATTTACCTTTGCAAAAATAGTTTGTGTATCACAACGCAAAATAATAATGAAAATATTTGGCAATGAAAATTTCAAAATTTTAGTTTTTATAAAATATATAAGCGAGTATTCCTCCTGAACTGTTATCACATCCCTGACTTTGACGAGGCATACAAAAAGCACGAGGAAATGGGACGCATCTACTTTGAAAATCACGAAATGGGGATTTATTTCATCTAAGACCCCGACGGCTACCGGCTTGAAATTTTACCGTAATTCTTGATATATATTTTCAAACAATTAACTCCCTTGTAACACACTACAAGGGAGTTTTAATATTCGGACTAAATATTTATTTTTAATGCCAAAGTTGGCAGATAACTAAAATAATGTGACAAAACTATTTAACAATCTTAATGTTTTCTGATGTTGTTTTTTCAATGGTAATTGCTATACATCCATTGTTCAAATATTGATCTGTTCTTAATTCTTCATAATTTCCAGCACCATTAATAACACCTTCAATATACAATTTATCACCCTTATTAATATTGCTAACGATGTCTATATCGTCATAAACAATAGTTAGTAATATATCTGATTTGAATTTTATGAAAACAAGAGCGTTTCCGTCAATAGTTTTATTTTGGATATTTACAACTTCATCTGTAAATGAAATAGATTTATTAGTATATTCTAGATTAAATCCATTTCTATCACTTTCATATTCTTTCATTAGTTGATTATAAGAGATATTATTATTCTCTATCAAAAGGCTTGTTTTACCATTAATCGTGTTACCAATGTATTCACTACAAATAGGATAAGCCATATATGTTATTATTGATAATACAATTATAAGCAATATCAAACAAAAATAAAATTTTGGTTTTTTAAATAATGATTTGTTTTTAGCTCCACATTTTGGGCAAATGTCAGCATTTTTCGATATTTCTGCTCCACATGTTTTACATTCTATAAGTTTTTTTGACATAATGATTCTCCTATAAATAAAAAATGCACAGCAATAAGCTGTGCAATAAAATACAAAGCTCATTGCTGCGAAACAAATTCAACATATACAAAACATATACGGGAATAAGAGCTTGTATTTTTGACAAAATATAAGCCCGTAATGTTTTGTAATTAAAACTGTTATTGAATTTGTTTCGCAACAATATTCTATCATATTATTATATTGTTTGCAATATCCAAGTTGACGGTTGACGTGATACCAAAATTATCTGCCATCCCTTGTTTGCTAATGTTATATAAAATGCATTTGAAATATCAATCGTGAATTGATGAACAACAAAACCGAGAGCGACTTGATAAATCACTCTCGGTTATTCAAGGTGGAGGCTGTTTGTGTTTATTTATTTTCAAATGGGAAAACTACTGTCAAAAGCATTTTGAAATCCGTTGGAGCATAGACTGCGTGTGGCTTTTTAGCCGGCATAACAATAGCTTCACCTGCGTTGCAGAGATACACATTTCCGTCAACGGTAA
>CALZHV010000024.1 GCA_945787485.1 uncultured Lachnospiraceae bacterium | reverse complement strand
TAAACCCCATCCGAAGCAAGACCAAACAGAAAACTATGCAGTTGCCCGCTGCGTTTTCAGGTAGGTCGCTCGAGTTTTATGGTAACATAAAACCTAGATAGATAATCACTCTCGACATAACCCGGCTTATAGTCCGACTTACACATTAAATTTCATTTTAAACAGTTTAAAACCATTTTTTAATCTAAATGAATTTTGTCACACAGCTTTATTTCCGTTTTTAATCCTAATAATTATTGTTAAATCTAAGCATATGCTTATTACAATCATTCCACATTAAACAATAATCTATAAGACTAATAGAAAGCTTAGGATATTTGTCCAACAGATAATTTCTGTCTATCCTACCATCATATACTTCCTTTACAAGCATCCTGGCATCAAGAATCATATCATTTCTAATGTCAGGACTTAAAATGGATGCAATTTTTTTCGCTCTTGGCGGATGAAGTTCGTATACCTGTTCATACATGGATTCCACATCCTGATAGTCTATGAATTTACTCATCATGTCAAAAAATTGATTTTTTTCATAATTCGGAACACCCGCATGTCTTGCAAGAATCATCTTGCAGGTAGTCTTTAAATCACCTGCATCTATGCCGAACGTATTAATACCGAATTCATCAAAACTGTTTCTGAACATGTTAAGATAAGTTCTTTCCATATACTGTTCATTGCTCATTATAAGCTTCAATATCGCATCGAATTTCGCATCCTCTTCACCGTAGATTAATGTATAAGTGCTATATACTATTATCGATAACATATAATCCTCAATATCATTTTCACTTCCGGTAAAGAAACATAATGCTTTAAGTTTTGTACCCAGACTTCTGTAATCATTTTCACTCAATGCAAGATCACTTATCAATCTTATTTTCCCGACCTGTCCTTCAAAGTAATGCTGCATCTGTAAAAGGTTAATCTTGTTACTCATAGGCCCTCCTCCTTTCGCCCATAAACAAGTTTAATTCTCCCTAAAACACTACATATACCAAAGCCTCTTCGCCCATTAATTTACATAGCTTTATTATAACTCAATTTTGTACAAATGTCACTAAAAAAAAGCAGTTTTTTGTAAAAAACTGCTTTTTTTATCAATAATTTTAGTTGAAAAGAATTAGACATATTTATTTCGCTCATCAACATCATTATGTTAACCAAATATTATTTTTTTCTTAAATATTTAAACTGTTTCAGGTATTCCTGCGTCACCAAAATAAATGTCATACCATATTAAGAACATATATACAGTCCAAATCTTCTTTGAAAAATCACTCTTGCCTGCTTTATGTCTGTCAATAAGCTTATTTAATTCATCAATATTGAAAAATTGCTTCGCATTCTCACTATTAAATGCTGTTTTTATTTTTTCATAATAATCATCCTGTCTGAGCCATTTTGCAATAGGCACAGGGAAACCGAGCTTCTTCTTTGAAGCAACCTCTTTTGGTAAATATTTATTGGCACACTCTCTGAATGCATACTTAGTTGTTTTATCATTTATTTTAAATTCCGTAGGAATCTTTCTGGCTGTCTCAAACAATTCCTTGTCCAGGAAAGGTACTCTTGATTCAAGCGAATGAGCCATGCTCATCTTGTCCGCCTTGAGAAGAATATCTCCTATAAGCCAGAAATTCATATCTATATACTGCATTTTGGTTACATCATCATAACCTGCCTTCTCTGCCTTATCATAGAACTTGCCTGTTATTTTCTCTATATACTTATCAGGCATACCGGAAGGAAGCTTCATCACTCTGGCAACTTCTTTTTCATTAAATCTGAATGCATTTCCGACAAAACGTTTTCTAAGCGGAGTGCATCCTCTTATTATATAATTTTTACCTTTTATATTTGGAGCTATAGAAGCTATGCCCTTCATTACGGCTTTTATCGGTTTAGGTATCTTCTTAAATGGTTTAAGCGAAAACGGTTCATGGTAGATGTTGTATCCGCCAAAGAACTCGTCAGCACCCTCGCCGGATAATACTACCTTAACCTGCTTTGCTGCTTCTCTGTCAACAAAATATAACGCTACACATGAGGCATCTGCAAGTGGCTCGTCCATATGATATTGGACGCTTGGAAGCACCTTCCAATACTCTTCAGGAGTAATTGTTTTTTCATAATTTTCAAGGTCTAATTTTTTTGAAAGCCTTTTTGCATAATCAATTTCTGCATAACCGTCATTTTCGAAACCTACTGTAAATGTCTTTGTTCCACTGTATCTCGCAACAAGGTAGCTCGAATCTACTCCACTTGACAAAAGTGAAGCAACTTCAACATCACTTATCATGTGATAATCAACAGAATTTTTTGTAGCTTCATCTATTCTATTTACCCAGTCATCAAGTGTAAGACCTTCTTCAGGCTCATAAGTAGGTTCCCAATATCTTTTGATATCGATTTTTCCATCTTTAAATACCATATAATGTCCCGGCATCAGCTTGAAAATGCCCTTAAAAAACGTTTCCGGCAAAACGGAATACTGAAATGTGAGATATGCCTGCAATGCTTCAAGGTTAACGCTTTTCTCATATCCCGGATATTCAAGTATGCTTTTTATTTCTGAACCAAAAACGAGATTTTTATTTATGACAGAATAATAAAATGGTTTAATTCCGAAATGGTCTCTCGCTCCGAATGCAGTTTTATTCTTTTTGTCCCAGATTACAAATGCAAACATTCCTCTTAAATGCTTCACAAGGTCTGTTCCATATTCCTCGTATCCGTGAATCAGACATTCCGTATCTGAATTATTTTGGAATTTGTATCCCTTTTCTATAAGCTCTGCCTTTATCTCCTTGTAATTGTATATCTCTCCGTTAAATACAACAACAATATCCTCAGCAGCATTTTTCATAGGCTGAGAGCCATTTTCCAAATCAATTATACTCAATCGTCTAAATCCTAAAGATATTCCGTCATCAATATACTGCCCTGCAGAATCGGGTCCACGGTGTATAATTTTATTCATCATGGCAGTCAGTATTTCAGAATTTCTTTCTTCTTTTTTTCCGGTAAAACCGCATATTCCACACATTTTTCTAATCTCCTTTTTGTCTTATTCTTTCAGGTATTTATAATATCATTATTGCGTTATAAATCAAAGCATCCTCCGCCTGTAAACTCACGCAATATTGAATTATTTGGTACATTTGTAACCTCCAGACCAAGGAAATAATCAAGAAATTTGAGCAAACGTTTTGCTTCATAATACTCTACGCAATCCCGGGGAACTGCAAAAAGCAATGGTTCCGCATATTGTTTAATTACAGAAAGCTCATATATAAGAGCTGAATTAAACATTATATCTGCTTCTTCCTGGAATGGGAAAATATATTTTTCCTCACCTCGTCTTACAGAATTCCACATGCCAATTGTTCCTCTGGCATCATTTCCTCTTGTTCTTGCATCTCGGACTATTCTTCTAATCAGTCTTCCGTCTGTAGTCGGAATACGATTATGTTCATCTATATTAAGCTGAGTTAATGCACTTATGTAAACCTTAAATTTACTTTCATCAGGCAGTTTCACAGTCATTTTCGGATTAAGAGCATGAATACCTTCTGCAACAAGTACATCTCCTTCATTAAGCTTCATCTTTTTACCTTTGTATTCTTTCTTTCCGAGCGTAAAATTAAAGGTCGGTATTTCAATTTCTTCTCCTGCAAGAAGTTTTGACATATCTGAATTAAATAATTCAAGATCCATTGCCTCTATGCATTCAAAATCATAGTTTCCGTTTTCGTCCTTTGGTGTATGTTCTCTGTCAACAAAATAATTATCAAGTGCGAGTGGGTATGGACGAAGTCCGTGTGCTCTAAGCTGTATGCTGAGTCTGTGTGAAAATGTTGTTTTTCCGGAAGAGCTTGGACCTGCAATAAGTACAATTTTCTTTTCTCCCTGCTTTATCAAATCAGCAATATGTGCGATTTGTTTTTCCTGAAGTGCCTCCTGAACAAGCATAAGCTCTCTTATTGAACCATTTGTAATAGCTTCATTCAAATCACCCACATTGCTTACATCAAGTGTTTTACTCCATTCGTCAGAGGTTTTCAATACATTAAACAGCTTCTGCTGTGGTATAAATTCCGGCACAACATCCGCATTTTCTTTTGTTGGTGCCATAAGTACAAAACCATCTTCGTATGGAAGCAGGTCAAAATTTTTCAAATATCCTGTTGAAGGTACCATATAGCCATAGAAATAATCCTCGTATCCTCCAAGGTTATACACATTTACCTTTGATACACGTCGGAAATAGAAAAGCTTTTCTTTGTCACTCATGCCCTGTCTTCTAAATCTCTTAACAGCCTCATCTGTTCCTACAGATTCCTTCATTATTATCTCATCATCATCAACAATTTCCTGCATACGTGCTTTTACATTGGCAATAAGCTCATCACTAATTTTAAACTCATCGCTTATAAGTCTGCAGAAATATCCCTTTCCCATTGAATACATAACCTCTATACTATGATTATGCACTCCTCCGAGCACATCTGAAAAAGACTTTACCATAAGGAGAGTAAGACTTCTTCTGTATGTATCTATTCCGATAACACTTCTTTTGGAAACCAACTCCAGCTCGCAATCTCTATCAAGCACAGTTCCCAGTTCGCATAATTTTTTATTTTTCATAGCCAGTACAAAATCATATTTTTGCTCCGGCATAGCCATGGCTATTACTTCAGCAACCGTTGTTCTTATATTTACTTCTAATTCTTTTCCTTCCAATACTATTTTAATTTTTTCCATATAAGCTACCTCCATATTCCGGCAGTTGCGTTCTCATTATATATCTAAATTTTCGCAATGCCTATACCACTTTATAAGGAATACCGGTATCCGCAATGCCGATTTCAACATCATGGCAGTAATCCTTCAGATAATTATACATATATTCCATAAATATCTTTTCTATACCATAATGTGAAGCATCTATGATGCACAATCCCATTTCTACAGCATCTATACCTTCATGGTGTCCTATGTCTCCGGTTATAAGACACTCAACACCGTTTTTAACTGAAATATCCAACATACTTTTTCCCGAACCCGGTGATATTGCAATCTTTTCTACTACTCTTTCACCATCGCCAAATACAAGTACATTTTCCAATCCAAATTTCTCTTTTACATAAGCCGCAAGCTCGTTTACTTTAAGACTTTTATCAAGTATGCCTATTTCACCTATGCCCTCTCCATCTTTTGTTTCCTCGAGGACAACAGTGTTTTTCAAGCCCATCATTCGTGCTGCTTCCTTGCCCATGCCACCCTTTGTATCAAAGTTTGTGTGCATTGCGTAACAGCATACGCCGGCTTCAATAAGCGACATTATTTTTGCGCCTAAAACAGTATCATCATTTACCCTGTTCATCTTAGAAAATATAATCGGATGATGTGTGATTATCATATCCACATTATTTTCTATGGCACTATTGCAAACCTCCATAGTTGCATCTACGGCAAGCATAATTCTCCTGACTTCCTTATTTCTTCTTCCCACAAGCAGGCCTACGTTATCCCATTCCAATGCATATTCTACAGGTGACTGTTTCTCTAAAATCTTTATAATGTCATTACAAAGCATTTTTCCCTCCAATACAGGCAAATGCCTGTAAATATACTTAATATGACTTTATTCGCACATTTTCAAAGCTAATAAAGCGATTTTTTTCTCTTCTTCAAGCTGCATTTTTCTATTTTGACTGTTTATCGAATCATCATTTAATTTGGAATAAATTTTCATGTTTGTTTCAAGGCTGTCATAAAGATAATCCTTCAAGCAGCTATTTTTATTCCTTATAAGATTTAAACCGTAAGCATCAAAAACAGCTTTGGCACCTTCCGTATCATAGCCGTTAGATTTTATAAATTGCCTGTTTATTTCGTTTATTTCAGTAGCTTCTTTTGTTGTATCAGGCACTATTCTGAATGCTGTATAATATTTACCTTCCTCAAAAAGCATATTTTCTTCAACAATGCAATAATTTATTTCTTTTACATAATTACGTACTGCAACAATGTCTGATTGAGGCTGCAATACAAATGAAATGCCATTTTGTATATGCTTTTTGGCATTTTCAAGAATAGAAATAATGAGCATGCCACCCATACCGGCAATAACCGCACAGGAAGCTTCATTTATTTCAAGCTTCTCGAGACCATTTGACATTCTGACAATAATATTGTCACTTTCTCCTGCCAATGCTATATTTCTTCTTGCTATTTCCAAAGGTCCTTTTCTTACATCCATTGCAAAAACACGGGATATATTACGGTTTTGTCTCAAATAGATTGATACAAATGCATGGTCACAGCCGATATCTGCGACTGTGTCCTCATGCACCATATCTGCAACCATCTTCATCCTGTTGGATAGTTTTATTTCTTTCATATAGAATCAGCCTTTTTATAAATTTTCCTCCAGATAGTCTCTAAGCTTTCTGCTTCTGCTTGGATGTCTAAGCTTTCTAAGAGCCTTTGCTTCTATCTGTCTGATACGTTCTCTTGTAACCTGGAATTCTTTACCAACCTCTTCAAGAGTTCTTGAACGTCCGTCTTCAAGGCCAAAACGCAATTTCAATACCTTCTGTTCTCTCTCTGTCAGAGTTCCAAGCACATCATTTAACTGTTCTTTAAGAAGTGTAAATGCGGCTGCCTCTGCCGGTACAGGCACATTTTCGTCCTGAATAAAATCACCAAGATGGCTGTCTTCCTCTTCACCTATTGGTGTTTCAAGTGAAACAGGCTCCTGAGAAATTTTTAATATTTCTCTTACTCTTTCTACAGGTATGTCCATTTCCTCAGCGATTTCTTCCGGAGTCGGTTCACGTCCGTACTCCTGCAGCAACTGTCTTGAAACACGGATGAGCTTGTTAATTGTCTCAACCATGTGTACAGGTATACGAATTGTTCTCGCCTGGTCGGCAATTGCTCTTGTAATTGCCTGACGAATCCACCATGTAGCATAGGTACTGAATTTATAACCTTTTCTATAATCAAATTTTTCTACTGCCTTAATAAGACCGAGATTTCCTTCCTGAATAAGATCAAGGAAAAGCATACCTCTTCCCACATATCTCTTGGCAATACTTACAACAAGTCTAAGGTTTGCCTCAGCAAGCTTTTTCTTTGCCTCTTCATCGCCCTCTTCCATACGTTTTGCAAGCTCAATTTCTTCTTCAGCTGAAAGAAGTGGTACCTTGCCAATTTCCTTAAGATACATTCTTACCGGGTCCTCAATGCTGACACCGTCAGGAACTGACAAATCGATATGTTCTACATCCACATCAGCATCTTCATCTTCAGCGCTAAGAAGGATATCATCCGGTTCTTCATCTTCATCAGTAATTGTAAGAACATCTACGCTGTTTTCTTCCAAAAATTCAAATATTGCAACCATTCTTTCTGTTGTAAGCTCAATATCCTTACAATCATTAAAATGATTAATAATTTCAGTGTCTTCGATGACATTTTTCTTCTTTTTTGCCATCTCCAACAGGCTGTCAAGCTTAGCTTTGAACTTTTCATCAAGGAGAACGTTCTGTTCAGTTTCGAGTTCCTTGTTTTCTTCCATTTATATAACCATCCTTCCATAGTGTTTATATTTTAACCATTTTTCAACGAAATATGCAGCTTGGCTAATTGTGTCTTCATATTAAGCAATTGCTGTATTTTGGTCATATCACCTGCACACAATGAAGCTTCATAATCAATTCGTTGTTGTTTAGTTTTATAAATAACATCATTTAAAGCCTTTTCTTTTTCTTCAAGGCTTGTATCAAATGGCAATTCCGTCTGTAATATATTGGCTACAAGTCTTTGTTTTTCTACATCATCAAAAACATCTACTATAGCAGCCGGTGAAACCCTGCCATCCTTTTTATATTGTTCAAACAGAAGATGTGCAATGGTCTTGTAATCTTCATCCACAAAATCATCTTCCGTTATAACATCCTTTAATTTGTCAAACAGCTCAGGCATATTTACCATCCACGAAAGCAGTAAGCTCTGTGATTTATATTCCTCAACCTTTGTTTTGTCTGCCTTATGATTGGTATTTCCGTTTGTAACTTTGCTGTACCGATCGCTGATTGTTTTATTGTTTGCTCCAGCTGTACCATACGCTGTAACCATCGACTTTAAATCATCTTTATCAAGATAATATTTATCAGCTATGGCATCAATGTAACTGTGCCTTACAACCGGTTCATCTATCTTCGACATGCGAAGTGCTGTATCTTTAATGAATTTTATCTTATCTTCAGGGTCGCTTAGCTTGTATCCCTTTGATATTACGTCTATTTCAAACACAATACCCGTTGTAGCATTTGATATTCTGTCTTCAAATGCATCAACACCATTTTTAAGAATAAATTCATCCGGATCTTTACATGGTGACATATCAATTATTCTTGTTGTTATTCCGACTTCTCTTAATATGTCGATTGCCTTTAAATTAGCTTTCGTACCGGCATCATCACTGTCATACGCCAAATACACTTCGTCTGTATACCTTTTCAAAAGTGTAGCCTGTCCAATTGTAAATGCCGTTCCAAGCGAAGCGACTGCATTGTCAAATCCAGCCTGGTGCATTGCTATGACATCCATGTATCCTTCACAGACTATAATCCCTCGTCTTTTTGAACGCTTTGCTATGTTTAATGCAAATAAATTTCTGCTTTTTTCAAAAACAGCCGTTTCCTGTGTATTTACGTATTTAGGCAATCCGTCTCCAAGAACACGACCGCCAAAAGCTATTACCTTTCCATTTATATCAAGAATAGGGACCATAACCCTGTTCCAGAATTTATCTGTCGGACCATTTTTTTCATTTATTTCAACAAGCCCGGACTTTGACATCTGGGCATCTGTGTATCCCTTGCTTTTTAAATATTTATATAAGTCATCTCTATAAATATCAGAATATCCCATTCCGAATTTATTGATGGTTTCCTCTGTATACCCTCTGTTTTTCAAGTAATTTCTTGCTTTTTCACCATGGTCAGTCTTTGTCAGCAAGTAATGAAAATATGCCGCAGCCGTCTTGTTCATATCCTTAAGCATGACCTTAAAGTTTTCCTTAGACCTGTCTTCTTCGCTCATTTTAATCTCCGGCAATTCAACACCGCTTCTCTCAGCAAGCATTTTTATTGCTTCCGGAAACGAGTAATTTTCATATTCCATAACAAATGTAAATACATTTCCACCTACTCCACATCCAAAACAATGATATATCTGTTTCTCACGGCTTACATGGAATGATGGTGTTTTTTCATGATGAAATGGACAACATGCCGAAAAAGAATTTCCTTTATGATTAAGGCTTACATATCCGCCTATAACATCAACAATATCATTTCGACTTCTTACTTCTTCAATAATGTCGTCTGAATATCTCATTTAAATCAACCTCTTTATAAAAATACAAATCTCATGACGTTTAATTCTGCCAGAATTTTGGTACAAATAACTCCTTTGCCTTTTCAACAGCGTAATTATCTGTCATGCCGGCTACATAATCACATACAACAGTTTCCTTTTTCTCACCATCTTTTATGAATGTTCTGTATTCATCCGGCATCTCGTCGACGTTATCACAATAATATTCATAGAGCATTTCAATGAGTTTTTCTGCCTTTACTTCTTCATTTTTTGCTATAGGATTTGTATATAAATCACTAAACATAAATTTTCTAAGCTCTGAAAAAGCCTGTTCTTCCACTGTAGGAATTATTATCTCATTTTTATCCATACTACTCATAACAATGGCATGAATCATCGTGTTTATCCTATCCCTCGTACTATGTCCTAAAACTTCTGTACATTCCTTAGGCAATGAGTTTTCGTTTAATATTCCTGCACGTATTCCGTCATCTATATCGTGATTTACGTAAGCAACTTTATCTGATATTCTTACAACCATTCCCTCTAATGTGGATGGCTTGCATGCAGACCTGTGATTTAATATGCCGTCTTTTACTTCGTATGTAAGATTAAGCCCTCTACCGTCATTTTCAAGTTTTTCTACAACCCTGACACTTTGCTCATTATGTCTGAAATTTGTACCTGAACATCTTGCCAAAGCTCTTTCGCCTGCATGTCCAAACGGAGTATGTCCTAAATCATGCCCAAGTGCAATAGCTTCCGTCAAATCTTCATTTAGCCTTAATGCTCTCGAAATGCTTCTGGCAATCTGAGAAACTTCTAATGTGTGTGTCAGTCTGGTCCTGTAATGATCACCACCGGGTGCTAAAAAAACCTGTGTTTTATGTTTCATTCTTCTGAACGATTTACAATGAATAATTCTGTCTCTGTCTCTTTGATATTCAGTTCGTATATCACACTTTTCCTGCTCTTTTTCACGCCCTTTTGTTTCATCGCTAAACGAAGCATACGGTGACAGATTTTCGTGTTCTTTTTTTTCGAAATATTCTCTTAAAAGCATTTTTTCCCTTTCATTGTACTTTAACACAAATCATTAGACCCAATAACAAACATATTATGTAAATCTGATAATACAGACCACACAATTATATTATTCTACAAAATTTGAAATATTCCTTTTTTTATTTCATTTTTCTCAAAAAATCGATCAGGCTGCCACTTACTCGATATTCAAGCAATGACATCTCGCCTAGCAGCTTATTGCACAAAAAAAGAAGTAACACATTTATGCATTACCTCTTTTTTTTGCAATACTTATTCTATTATATTTTTATTATTCCGGCTTTACTAATACACCGGCATCCTCTAATGTAAGCGCTAATTCTACTATATCAAAATCAGCCCAGGCTGTACCGACCACATCTTTTTCTTCATCAACTTCAATGGTAGCAAGCCATTTTTTCTGCAGTGCTTCCATCTGGTCTTCTACACTTTCAGATACAAGACTGTATATATATGCATCACGCATCTCATCATCATGTGCGTTCTTTACATATATAATTACATATCCTAATGTATCCTCAAATGGTTCTACACAATATCCTGTTTCTGCATTTTCAAGCATTTTATCAATCTCTTCGCCAAAAGAGCCAACATATCCTTTTTGTTCAGTGCAGTATGCAGCTACACCATATTTTTCAGCTACTTCCTCTGCATCATTACCTGCCTTTATTTCTTTTACTGCGGCTTCTGCATTTTCTTTTACCTTCTTTTTCTCTGCATCAGAAAGATATACATAATTTCCATCCTCATCTTTTTTCGGACTATCATTTTCTACTTCTACAATCGGAAATGTCATATAATACATTGTAATGAAATTATAATCCTTCATGGCTTCTGTGACATCCTCTGTCATAGTTTGTCCCATGTCGTTTTTAATATCATTTTGGAACTTTTCAACATATGTTCGCTCAGTAAATACCTGCTCAATCAATTCGTCTGTTATACCATATTTATCAAGCACCTTCTGTGGTACTGAATTCTTAAATGAAGAAATAAGCTTATCTCTTGCTTCCAAGTCATTATCGTTTAACTCAACCTTGTTGTACAATGCAGTATTGTATAAAATCTTTGTTTCTCGCAAAAGACCTAATGTCTTATCCTTATGAGATAATTGATTTTCCTCAGTTTGAAGCTTACTTGAATATCCGCTATATAATGTCAAATCCTGAATAGCATAAAAAATTATCTCGCTCAAGCTTATCTCGTAATCACCAATCATCAAAGCAGTTTCTTTTGCTGCTTCATCAGAATATACAGCTTCGTAAGACACTTTAGAGCTGTCTCCACATCCACTCATACTAAGCATCATGATTGCCGACATAGAAAGTGCAGCTATACGATTAATTAATCTTCTCATATCCATACCATCCTAAATTTTCATATAATTTAACGTCAAACAGCTTTGTAAATATATATCGAAATATATACAACCATCGCCGTAGCACTTTTCTTATTTTATTGCATTTGTATTCTTTAGTCAATATATTTCACAATCAATACATATTTAATGGTATAGCATCGTTTATTTATAATTGGAGCACAAAAAAGGCTATCAGCATTGCTGATAGCCTTATAAAAATTAAATTTGGAAATTACTCCTTTACACCACCAAGTGCAACGCCGGCGATAATATACTTTGATAACATGAAGTAAACAATCATAAGTGGCAATACTGTCAAACAAAGACCTACGTATACAAAACCATAATCTGTTCTGATTGAGTCTGACTTAAGACCTGTGATGAACATAGGAAGTGTATATTTTCTGTTATCTGAAATCATCATTGTAGGAGTATACAAGTTATTCCATGATGCAACGAATGCGAAAATTGCCTGTGTAGCCATAGCAGGCTTCATCAAAGGTAATGCAATTCTGTTGAAGGTAGCAAACTCGCCTGAACCATCAATTCTTGCAGCTTCGATAATTTCTACTGAAAGAGCACCCTGCATATACTGTCTCATGAAGTAAACAGTTGATGGAGCTGCAATACATGGAATTATCAATGGCCAGTATGTATTGTAAAGATTTACCTTAATCATTAAGTTCATGAAACCGATGATAGAAACCTGTGCAGGAATCATCATGATTGCCATAATAAATGACCATGCAATATTCTTTAATTTGAAGTTATATACTGTAAGACCATAAGCTGTCAATGTTGCGAAATAAACCTGTAAAACAGTTGCTGGCACAGAAATGATTACACTATGTAACATAGCCTGCCATACATTTGTACCTTTACCGGCTGTTCTTTCGAGCATACCTGTAAAGTTATCTATTAATTTTGTACCAGGTATCAAATGAATACCTGTCTTAATAACATCTGAACTAAGTGTTGTATTAACAATCATTACATAGAAAGGGAAAATACTTAATATGCAAAGCAGTACACAAACTATAGTTCTGATTATTTTATGAATACGAACCTTTGCTGCATATCCTTCCTGAGATGCTCCGATTCCAGTTTCAACTCTACTCATTTATCTGTGCACCTCCCTATCTAATTACCGCATGCTTCTGCTTTGGCTCACGATCACGAGTTACAGCGAAGAATACAAGACTGATTGCTAAAGTTACTAAGAACAATATACCTGAAATAGCGGCAGCTTTACCATAATCAGGATTAGAAGAACTTGCGAACTCTCTAATCTGCATTGTTACAGTATGGCTGACACGGTCCGGCTGACCGATACCAGTATTTGTTACGTTGAACAATGCAGGTATATCGTACATCTGAAGACCACCGATTGCTGATGTAACCAATGTAAACTGAAGAATTGGTTTAAGCAATGGTAATGTGATGCTGAAGAACTGCTGTGTTCCGTTTGCACCGTCAACCATGGCAGCCTCGTAAAGTGATGGGCTAATACCCAAAATACCTGCGATAAGAGTAATCATAGTATTACCATACCACATCCAGAACTGCATGAAACCAATAAGACCGATTGTTGCGACCTTACTCTCCATGAAGTTATATGTTTCTTTAATAATGTGCATGTTTCTCAACATTATTGTGATTGGTCCCTGGTTAGCAAAAAGGTTATAGAACAATACAGCGATTGATGAAGCTGTAATAATATTAGGCATATACATCAATACCTTGAATGCGCCCTGTCCTTTTAACTTAATTACTGTATCAGTAAACCAAGCAGCAAGTACTAATGCCAATAAAACCTGTGGTATAAAGTTGATAACCCAAATAATAATTGTATTCTTAATTGAGTTCATAGGTAATGTATCAAACCATACAGTAGAATTTGTTTCGAAATTCTTTTTTGTTAACATTGCCATATAATTGTCAAAACCACAGAATTTAGGTGTATTCCATTTTCCATCTGTCATCTTATATGTAACAAAACTAAGATAAAAGGTATATATCAGTGGATATAACTGGAATAACAAGAATACTAAGAAGAATGGAGCGATGAATATATATCCATATTTTCCATATTCAACTGTCTTTCTTTTCATGATTTCACTTCCCCAACCTTTTATTTTTTTAACATAATATTCACGTTTCCCCAGTTAGACATTTTGTAAAAAAGGCTTCTGAATTCAGAAGCACAAAATCTTTACAAAATGCCTAACAGCGGTTTTATGTTTTTTTAAATTATGCACCGGACGAATCCGGTGCATATTAATTAGCTATTAGCTAAATAGATACTAACTATAATTACTCGATAACGATATCTGAGTATGCGTTAGCTACCTGCTCCTTGATGTTAGCGATTGCAGCGTCAACTGAATCAAGTGAACCTGACCAGTATGATGAAGCAGCTGAATCTAAGTATCCGTTGAATGTAGCATCGTATGATGTAGCATTCTCAAGTGAGATACCCTGGCCTACTGAATCCCAAGTTACAAGTGGATCCTGACCACCAAGGATTGGGTTAGAACCCTTACCATCAGCAATAAGTCTCTGAACTGAAGCCTTATTGTTAGGGAAGTCATAATCATCAGCGTAAAGATCGTACATTACATCCTCATCACAGCAAAGTGTGTAAACAACAAGTGCTGCAAGTTCATTGTTAGGGCAAAGGTTAGATACTGTTAAGTATGAACCACCCCAGTGATAGCTAACAGGGCCATCACAAACATTCCACATACCGTGTGACTCTTCATTTAAGCTCCACTGTACGAACCATGTACATCCGAAGTAACCGAATACATCACCTGTAGCCATGTTTGCTGTCCACTCTGAAGACCACATAGCACTCTTAAGTGTGTAATCATTGTCATACATTGTCTTTGAAGTCTCTAAGTAATCATTGATGCATGAATCGATGTTAAGCTTTCCATCCTGTACCCAAGGTGAAGTCTTCTGATCGATGAATGCATACTTAAGATCGTCTGGACCTGAAAGCATATACTTGCCAGCTTCCTTTAAAGTAGCAGCTGTCTCAAGGAATGTATCCCAATCCTTAACGAGCTCCTGAACTTCTTCTGGAGTCTTAGCACCAAGCACGTCTTCAGCAACGTCTGTTCTGTAAACAAAACATCCTGCTGGACACTGCCATGTCATAGCCTTAAGGTTTCCGTCGATTGTACCATACTCAACTGTGAAGTCATAAGCATTAGCGTACATATCAGCTGTAAGACCGATGTCTGTTAAATTAACAGCCCAGTCCTGCTGAGCGAAGTAAAGAGCAACATCATTATCAGCTGCAACGATTGATGGAGCATTGTCATCAGCTGCGTTGATAGCGTTCTGGATACCTGTCTTGTACTCTTCACCAGTACCTGATACGTCAAGGTTCTCGTAAATTACGAGTGACTCTAACTCAGGATACTTTGTTCTGAAGTGAGAATCGATTCTTGAACCGAGCTCCTCATTCCATGAGTATACATGGATAGCCTTTCCATTAGCTGTAGCTGCATCAACGAGTGCCTGAACTGCTGCTTCGTTATCTACTTCTACTACCTCTGATTCTGAAGTTTCAGCTTCCTCAGTCTCTGCTGCTTCAGTCTCTGCCTCTGTCTCTGTTGCTTCTGTTGCAGTTGTGTCTTCTGTCTTATCACCACAAGCTACAAGTGAAAGACCCATAGCGAGTGCAAGTGATAAAGCCATTGCTTTTTTGAATTTTTTCACAAAAAAACCCTCCTTTTATAATGTGTGTGTGTTCTGCTTATATTTGCTTCATGTTCTCCCAAGCTGCACATAAACTACTGAGGTCATCCATGTGTAGCTGAACTGATTGAACAATCACACGTATAAGCGAACTGGTTATTAATGAACCTATTAATTATCAGTCATTGACTGCTGGTTCCATTATGTATCACGTATTCTGTTCGTGACTAAAATGATTATAGGACATATTGCCCAACTTTGCAAGCTTTTTTTTTAATTTTATTTGTGTTTTTGTACAGTATATACATTTTTTCAAATTATGAAACAGTTATGTAATTATTTTGTATATAAAAATTTAACAATTTTTTCTGCAATTAACTGTGGATTATATGTATATAATCTCACCGGTCCGTCTGTTTCCTCAAAGGTTACATTGTTAAATTGCATATAGTAATCCCTCAATGTTTCATTATACATTGATATGTAATCATTATCAGGATTTGTTTCAAGTGCCTGCTCATATTGACCATTGATATCTTCCTGTGTAAGTCTGTACGGTTCCATAAGCGGATTTGAATAAAGCACAAATATTTCTATATCTTCAGGCCATCCTTCTTTGGCTACTACAGAAGCATTGTTTACCATAGCTAAATCTTCATTATACATATCTCTTGTATATCCGTTTTTCGATATGAGCGCATTTCTTATATTCATCTGAAGCGGTGTGTACAATGCAGCATCATTTGAAGGATAAACAGATTTCATAAGTCTCTGACCACCAATGTTGCAAAATTGCACAAGCAGATAATCAAAGAAACCGCAATATTCATCCTGAGTGATTTCCGCAAACTGCTCCGGATAATTTATTGAAATACCAAAAATGCCATTTACTTCTTCAGGGTACTTATTTGCCCAGTGTATTGCTTCTACTCCGGCTGTTCCGATAGGAACCAGAGTGTATGTTCCGTCAATTTCACATTTTGCAAGTGCCTGTCTTGTTTCATCAAGTATTGTGTCTATATCCCTGCTCACTTCATCTTCACTTACTTCACTGTATCCGTATCCGCTTCTTTCTACAAGCACAAGTCTGTAATCAGAAAGCTGTTCCCAAAGCGGCAAGAGTGCAATTGCATCATCATATGTTGTTGCACTGTGCATAAATACAAGTGTTGTTTCTGCATTTTCATCTCCGGATACAAGTACATGCATTTTGTGTCCGTTTACCTCAACCATCTGTCCCGGTGGAGTAAGATAAACCTCTTCTTTTTTTGATTCGTTTTTGTCGTTAAAATATATCCATCCGAACAAAAGCACATTTATGGCTGCCGTAGCCAGCATAAATATTATAAATATTTTGAAAAACGTATGTAAAAAACGTTTTACTTTGTAATTTTTTTGCATGCTCTTTGCTTCCATAACTTTCTCCTTTTGTTTTACTCATCATGATTGATATAATAATAAAGATTTTTTATTTTTCGAAGATGTATTTTCTAAAAAACAATTAGAAGTGATGAATTCAAATCCCAGAAAAAATGATTGTTTTTGGGAA
>CALZHV010000023.1 GCA_945787485.1 uncultured Lachnospiraceae bacterium | reverse complement strand
CTAACTTATTAAATTATTTTTCTGTTAATTGCATATCAGTAATTTCATAAATACCGGTTGCAGAATCTTCTTCACTTGTCTTAACAAGTATAAAATCTCCTGCCTTAACATATACATACATTTCATTTTCTTTGAAAATCTGTTTATATACTTTTCCCTGCTTATCCGTAATATATACATATGTTTCAGAATCAATATTTATGAATTTAATATCATCAACATAAATCTTTTTGTATTCGGATAAATCAGCTTCTTCCTCATTTTGTACACTTCCGATACCGTTTGATTTAAGAAGCTTTTTATATTCTTTTAATGCTTCCTTCTGAGTATTTCCTGTTGCAACTATATTGTACTTTTCCACATTTACCAAAGCATATTGTTTAACAAGACCGGCATTATCCTTCAACACCATAATATATGTTGGCACATTATTTATGTTGATCAGTGAAGGGAATGATGCAACATATCCCAAATGCTGAACCTGTCCCTCTGCCGAACTCATTGCCGAATATTCTTCTGCGCCTGCAATATCGTAATATTTACTCTGACCGGTTCTAAGATTTATCATTACAAAACCTATATTTGATTCATCTCCGTTTACGGATGTAACACCTGTGTAAACCCAGACATCGCCATCCATAACCTTGTATCCGTAATCATCAGTTGTAACCTTACATCCTTTGTTTCCGAATACACTGTTCCAATAACCGCCTGATAGCAATCCATACCAATCATATTTTGTGCAGGCGAGATTTCCGTCATAAACTCTGTCAACCCAGTTTGGCACTTCTTCAACTGCATAATATTTTGTATCTCCTGTTACAGGGTCACAAATTACAACTCCATTTACATCCATTGCTCCAAATAATCCGGCATTTGCCTTAAGAGTAGGGCAAATATAAAAAGGTTTATTTTCATTATCTAGCTCGAGATAAATGCCTTCAAACATCTTTGTCGGATAACTCATTTGAACGTGTCTGTAAATATTTTCGTTGAAATATCCTGATTCTGTATATTTAATTCCTTCTTCAAGGCTGACATATTTTGCTTCATTCTTTACAGGATCAACAAGAACATATCCGGGTATACCGTTTTTTCTGTTGTTTAAGTACTTTATAAAACCTGCATATTCAAGAGAAGCAACCTTCATCGGCTTTCCGTTTAAATCAATAGTGCTGTATTTTTTGCTCACTTCATACTGGCTTACTACATCAGACAGTGAACCTATGGCTCTTTCTCCGATAATTCTCGCCGTTTCAGTATCCATAAGTGCTATATCCTCAATGTTATCACTTTCCGGGATATCCGTTATAAAATCACCTTTTTCAATATTGATAAGACCTGCATACTTTGATGCGTTAACAAGCTTAGATGATAAAATATTGCCTACCGCACAAACTAATACGATTGCAACAATAGTAAAAAAGCATACTTTTACCGACAAAGGCAATCCCTTGAAAAAATACTTATCTATATTTATTACCTTTGATTTTGAATTCTTTTTATCACTTAAGCTTTTTGGTCTGAAATCAATAAAGCATATTGTTATTGCAATTATCGTTACAATAATCCAATTCCAGAAGCCCATACTATGAATATTAATTGCCGGTACCTTGACATAGTAATATATAGCCTCTACAATCAACAGTATAACGAGCATTATCACATTTTTCTTACCAAATTTTTTTCCTCTGGCATCCACTTCATAATCAGCTTTCATTCATAATATCTCCTATTTTTTGTTTTTATATTCTTCTATTGCTGTTTCATAAAGATTATTTCCCTCTGAATCAATTACGACTATTACAGGAAAATCTTCAACTCTCATTTTTCTTATTGCTTCTGTTCCGAGATCATCGTATGCTATAACCTCAGATTCCTTTATACATTTTGAAAGAAGTGCTCCTGCTCCTCCGACTGCAGCAAAATATACTGCCTTATTTTTTACAATGGCATCAATTACTTCCTTGCTTCTTTTTCCTTTTCCAATCATTCCGTTTAATCCGTTTTCAAGAATTAGAGGTGTATACTTATCCATTCTGCTGCTTGTTGTTGGTCCTGCAGAACCGATAACCTGTCCTTTTTTTGCAGGTGTTGGTCCAAGATAATATATAACATTATCCTTTAAATTAAAAGGAGCTTGTCCTCCTTCAAGCATTGTCTCATACATTCTCTTGTGTGCCGCATCTCTTGCACTATAAATAGTTCCTGTCAGATATACATAATCTCCGGCTTTTAACTTTTTAACCTCTTCCTTGTCAAATGGTACATTTATATTCATAACGGTTCCTCCTCGATATATAAAGCCTTGCCTACAATACTCTCTTTATATGTCTGTTTACATGACAGCACATATTTACTGCAAGTGGCATTCCTGCTATATGTGTAGCATATGTTTCAATATTTACAGCAAGTGCAGTTGTCTTACCGCCTAATCCTCCCGGTCCTATACCTGTGCTGTTTACCATTTCCAATATTTCTTTTTCTATCCTTGCAATATGTTCTTTTTCATTTGAAGAACCTGCTTCTCTTGTTAAAGCCTTTTTTGCAAGCTTGGCAGCAAGTTCGAAATCACCACCTAATCCGACTCCTACTACCATAGGAGGGCAGGCATTTGGACCGGCTTCCTTTACAGCCTGTAAAACAGCTGCTTTTACACCTTCTTCTCCGTCTGAAGGCTTAAGCATATAAACCTTACTCATATTCTCACTACCAAATCCCTTTGGAGCAATTGTAATTTCCAATTTATCACCCGGCACAATATCATAGTGAATAATGGCAGGTGTATTGTCCTTTGTATTTTCTCTTATAAGAGGGTCCTTTACAACAGATTTTCTAAGATAACCTTCCGAATAACCTCTTCTTACACCTTCATTAATAGCATCTGTAATTGACATACCCTCGATATGAAGCTCCTGTCCGACATTTACAAACAAAACTGCCATTCCGGTATCCTGACATATAGGTATTTTATCTTCTGCAGCAATTTCCATATTTTCAATGAGCTGATTGAGAATCTGCTTTCCTAACTTTCCGTCCTCTTCACAAGCTGCCTGTCTTATTTTTTTATCCATATCTTCGGCAAGATACAGATTTGCACTTATACACATTTCGCTTACATTTTTTATTATCTCATCTGTATGTATTGTTCTCATAATTTTCCTTTCTTATCACGCAAAAAAACACCAATCAACTTTTTTCTTCAGTTAATTGGCATTTTTTAATTTACTTAATCATCAAGAAAATCGTCAGCATTTCTGCTGTCACCTTTTCTTTTTCTATTAATCAGACACATAATCCATGAGCATATATATGCAACAAAAAGCAATACAAATACGACTGCAACCCAATATATTATGTTAAATACTATATCTGATAAACCATCTATTTTACTTAATCCTTCCAATCCTTCTATCAATGTCTCACCAGTCATATTGCACCTCCTTATACAAATTCTGACTTATTACTCATTTTCTGAATCATTTTCCGATTCATTGTCTGATTCAATTTCTGATTCTATTTCTGAATCTGTTATTTCATCCAAATGAATATTTTCCTGGTCAATTTCTATAATTGATTCAGACTCTGTTGCTGCCTTCTGTCTTACTTTAGTAATACTTGCAACCTGAATATCGCTATCTGCGTCAATATTGATAAGCTTAACTCCTGTTGAAATTCTTCCGTGTATTGAAATATCCTTACATAAAAGTCTGATTACTATTCCCTGGTTAGTAATAATCATTATTTCATTTTCATCGGTTACTGCCTTAAATCCGATTACTTCTCCGGATTTTTCATTTATCTTGTAGCACTTGACACCCTTTCCACCACGCTTCTGAACCTTAAATTCATCAATTGGTGTTCTCTTTCCAAGTCCTAATTCTGACACAAGAAGAAGTTCTGTTCCCTGAGTATGAAGCTGCATACCGACTAATTCATCACTGTCGTCAAGATTCATTCCGATAACACCCATAGATGTTCTTCCTGTTAATCTTACATCAGTTTCATTAAATCTTATACACATACCATGCTTTGTAACAAGAAGAATATCCTTTGTATTATCAGTTGCCTTAACTTCTATCAATTCATCATTTTCTCGAAGAGTTATCGCAGCCAGACCATTTTTTCTAATATTTGCATATTCATTGATATTTGTCTTTTTAACCATACCGTTCTTTGTACACATAAACAAATATCTTCCCTGGTTATACTTGAGAATAGGTACAACGGCCGTAATCCTTTCATCAGGCATAAGCTGTAAAAGATTTACGATAGCTGTTCCTCTTGCTGTTCTTCCTGCTTCAGGAATCTGATATGCCTTTATTCTATATACTCTTCCCTTATTTGTAAAGAACATTATATAATGATGGGTAGTAGTCATAAATAAATCTTCTATAAAGTCATCCTCTATAGTCTGCATACCCTTTATTCCCTTACCGCCTCTGTTCTGACTCTTGAAGTTATCAATTGTCATTCTCTTTATGTAGCCAAGCTTTGTCATAGCTATAACAACATTTTCTTTTTCAATAAGGTCTTCATTTGAAATATCATCATCATCTATACCTATAGATGTTCTTCTTTCATCACCATATTTTTCTTTTATTACAAGAATTTCATCTTTTATAACCCCAAGCAAAAGCTTATTATCTGCAAGAATTGATTTCAAATATGATATTTTAGCCAAAAGCTCCTTGTATTCATTTTCAAGCTTTTCTCTTTCCAAGCCTGTAAGAGCTCTAAGTCTCATTTCAACTATTGCATTTGCCTGTGCTTCAGAAAGCTCAAATCTTTCCATCAGGGAAATCTTTGCATTTGCAACAGAATCAGATTCTCTTATTATTTTGATTACTTCATCAATATTGTCTAATGCAATAAGCAATCCCTGAACAATATGAGCTCTTTCTTCTGCTTTATTTAATTCATATTTTGTTCTTCTTGTAATAACTTCTTCCTGATGCTTTAAATAATATCCAAGCATTTGCAGAAGATTTAGTACCTTTGGCTCATTATTAACAAGTGCAAGCATAATTACACCAAATGTGTCCTGCATCTGAGTATGCTTATATAATTGATTGAGAATTATATTTGGATTTACATCTTTTCGAAGTTCAATGACAATTCTCATTCCTTCTCTTGATGATTCATCTCTCAAATCAGTTATTCCTTCAATTTTCTTATCCTTAACGAGCTCAGCAATTTTTTGAATAAGTCTTGCTTTATTAACCATATAAGGCAGTTCCGTTACAACTATTCTCTGCTTTCCGTTACTCATTGCTTCTATTTCAGAGATAGCACGAACCTTAATTTTACCTCTTCCTGTTCTGTAAGCTTCATTTATTCCATAATTTCCCAATATCTGAGCACCTGTTGGAAAATCAGGTCCTTTTACTATTTCAAGTATTTCTTCAATCTCAGTTTCTCTGTCATTTTCAACTCTGTTGTCTATAATTTTAACTACAGCGTCGATTATCTCATTTAAATTATGAGGAGGTATATTTGTTGCCATACCTACCGCAATACCTGATGTACCATTTACAAGTAAATTTGGGTATCTGCTCGGAAGTACAACAGGCTCTTTTTCTGTTTCATCAAAGTTTGGAACAAAATCAACCGTATCTTTGTTAATATCAGCAATCATTTCCATAGAAATTTTGGAAAGTCTTGCCTCTGTATATCTCATTGCAGCTGCTCCGTCACCATCTACTGAACCGAAATTTCCGTGTCCATCAACCAGCGGATATCTTGTATTCCATTCCTGAGCAAGCTTAACTAAAGCTTCATAAATTGAACTGTCACCGTGTGGGTGATATTTACCCATTGTATCACCAACGATACGGGCACATTTTCTATGTGGCTTGTCCGGACCGTTATTAAGTTCTATCATAGAGTGAAGAATTCTTCTTTGTACCGGTTTAAGACCATCTCTTACATCTGGAAGTGCTCTTGCAGCGATAACACTCATGGCATAATCAATATATGAATCTTCCATGGTTTTCTTCAAATCCACTTCCTGGATTTTATCAAAAATTGTATCGTCCATTACTTACCTCCAATTAAATATCTATATTCTTAGCAAATTTTGCGTTTAATTCTATAAATTCTCTTCTTGGCTCAACCTTTTCTCCCATAAGGGTATCAAATGTCAAATCAAGCTCTGATTCATTTTCTTCATTGATGGCAACACGAAGTAAAATTCTCTTTTCAGGGTCCATTGTTGTATCCCAAAGCTGTTCTGCATCCATTTCACCAAGACCTTTGTATCGCTGAATTTTGTTATTTTCACCTCTGCCAACTTCTTCGAGAATTTTATTTAATTCCTCATCGCTGTATGCATACCATACTTTTTTATTTTTTTCGAGCTTATAAAGAGGTGGCTGTGCCAGATACACATGACCTTCTCTAATAAGATCAGGCATAAACCTAAAGAAGAATGTAAGCATCAATGTTGCAATATGAGCACCGTCAACGTCGGCATCAGTCATAATAATAATTTTGTTATATCTAAGCTTAGAAATATCAAAATTTTCTCTGATTCCTGTACCAAATGCCGTTATCATTGCTTTTATTTCTTCATTTCCGAGAATCTTATCGATTCTTGCCTTTTCTACATTTAATATTTTTCCTCTAAGAGGAAGAATAGCCTGAGTTGCTCTTGATCTTGCTGTTTTAGCAGAACCTCCCGCAGAATCTCCCTCAACTATATAAATTTCACAATTTTTAGGATCTTTATCCGAACAATCCGCAAGCTTACCCGGAAGAGCCATCGATGATTCAAGCATACTCTTTCTTGCAACATCTCTTGCTTTTCGTGCCGCCATTCTTGCTCTTTGTGCCATTACAGCTTTATTAATTATTGTCTTGGCAATCTGTGGATTTTGCTCAAGTATATATGTTATTTTTTCTGATACTATACTTTCAACCGCATTTCTTGCCTCAGAATTTCCAAGCTTTTGTTTTGTCTGACCTTCAAATTGAGGTTCAGGGATCTTTATACTTACTATTGAAACAAGACCTTCTCTTAAATCATCACCTGATAAATTTTCTTCCTTTTCCTTGAGAAGCTTATTATTTCTTGCATAATCATTAAATACTTTTGTGATTGCCGCTTTAAATCCGGTTAAATGTGTACCACCCTCCGGAGTTGTAATGTTATTTACAAAGCTAAGCTGATTTTCGTTATATGTATCATTGTGCTGCATGGCAACTTCAACATACATATCATCCTTAGTTCCTTCACAATAAATAACCTGATCATATAAAACATTTTTACTCTTGTTAAGGTATTCCACATATTCTTTTATTCCGCCTTCATAGTGGAAATGATTTTCTGCTTCTTTACCTTCTCTTAAATCAAATAAGCTTATCTTAACACCCTTTGTAAGGAATGCCATTTCTCTAAGACGTTTTTTAAGCACATCATATTCAAACTCTACTGTTTCAAAAATAGTATCATCCGGCGAAAATGTTACCTTTGTACCAACATTTTCTGTTTCTCCGACAACTTTAAGAGAATACATGGATTTTCCGCGCTCATAACGCTGCTTATATATTTTTCCTTCTCTTGAAATTTCAACCTCAAGCCAGTTTGATAATGCGTTAACAACCGAGGCACCTACTCCGTGAAGTCCACCTGATACCTTGTATCCTCCACCGCCAAATTTTCCGCCTGCATGAAGTATTGTAAATACAACTTCAACTGCAGGTATTCCTGCTTTTTCATGAATTCCTGTCGGTATACCTCTACCATTATCAATTACAGTAACTGAATTATCAGGATTAATATTTACTTTAATCTCTGTACAATAACCTGCTAATGCTTCATCAATAGCATTATCTACAATTTCATATACAAGATGATGTAATCCTCTGGATGATACACTACCTATGTACATACCGGGTCTTTTTCTTACAGCTTCAAGACCTTCTAATATTTGAATCTGTTCAGCACCATAATCTGTGTTATTGTTTGTGCTCATATATTACCTCCATATCAAAAATACACAACTAGTTATTATGTATCTCATTTACTGTTCCCTTTGAAATTTCATATATTTTATCAATACTGATTCTTTCTTTTATGAAATCATCATATCCTGTACAGGTTATTATTGTCTGTATATCTTTTATTGACGATAAAAGTGCATCTCTTCTTTTTGAATCCAACTCACTCATTACATCGTCTAATAACAAAATCGGATTATTTCCAATAATCTTCTTAACGAGTTCTATCTCAGCTAATTTTAATGATAATGCAACTGTTCTCTGCTGACCCTGAGAACCATATTTTTTTACATCTTTATCATTAATCATAAAAATAATATCATCTCTGTGAGGTCCAACACTTGTAGATTGATATCTCATATCTGTTTCTCTTTTTTCCTTAAGCTGTTTTTCAAAATATTCTGTTTCAACATCTTTATCATATAAGAGCTTCAGATTTTCTTCTTTGTTGGTAAGCTTTGAATGTATATCAATAATTATTTCATTTATCATTTCTATAAAATGACTTCTTTCTTCAATTATTTTTACTCCGTAATCAACAAGCTGACTATCCCAAATATCAAGCATGTCAATTTGATTTTTATTGAAATACAATTGCTTAAGAAAATTATTTCTTTGATTAATAACTTTATTGTATGTTGAAAGATTACTGTAATAAATTTTATTTAACTGACATAATTCTATGTCCATAAATCTTCTTCTCTCAGCAGGACTGTCTTTTATTATCGATAAATCCTCCGGTGAAAATAAAATTATATTTAATAATCCCATTAACTCAGCACTTTTTTTTATAGGTATTCTATCTATGGCTACTCCCTTAGACCTTCCTTTTTTCAAGTGCATATCCAATCTGTGATTAATATCATTTTTATTAATTTCCGCTCTGATGTGAGCTTCTTCTTTATCAAATTTTATTATTTCCTTATCTTTGCTGTTTCTGTGTGATTTTGTTGTTGCCAACATATAACAGGCTTCCAAAATGTTAGTTTTTCCCTGTGCATTATCTCCATATAATATGTTTATACCATCTGAAAATTCTATCTCACATGATTCATAATTACGAAAATCATTTAATGCAAGTCTTTTTATTAACATGTGTTTTATAATCACTTTCTTAAAATGTAAAACTATCATTATTGTAGAAATTGATTATTTCTGGATACTTATTTTTTCTCCGTCAAATTCTACTTCTGCTCCATCATACAATTTTCTTCCTCTTCTTGTTTCTACTTCTCCATCAACCAAAACAAGTCCCTGTTGTATGAATTCTTTGGCATCTATTCCACTTTCTGCCAAACCTGCAGCCTTTAATGCCTGTCCCAATTTTATAAATTCATCGCCATCTCTTAATTTTATTATTTCCATTTTTTCTTCCTTTTAACTATTTAGCCCTTATAATTTCTATGCATAAGCAGCAGCATTTATATTAATTGGTAAAATAACATAAATATAGTTTTCATCATTATCTTTTATAATACATGGGCTCTTTGGATTACTCATATAAATGTCGATATCCTCATCATCAATTACTCTTATTACATCCATAAGAAATCTTGGATTTAATCCGAGTAATATTTCTCCGCCCTCTTTCTTTATTTCTATTTCTTCGTTCAATGATCCCATCAAACTATCTGCCTTAATATACATATTATTGTCATCTTTAATATTTACCACTATAGGCTTTTTGTCGCTTTCTCTAATAAGAAGTGTAGCTCTGTCAACACTATCCTGAAGCTCCTTATTATTTACCGTAACTTTTATACTGTGATCCATTGAAAGCATCTGTACTATCTTGAAATATTCGCCTTCAAGCAATCTTGAAACTACTATCGTTTCTTCAAATTCAAACAATATATGTCTGTCAGTAAAGTAGATAGTTACCATATCATCTACTCCACCATTTATAATTTTTGATAAATCACTAAGAGTTTTTCCCGGAACAACAACCTTTATATTGTCTGTTGATTCCTTAAGGTCAATATTTCTAAGAGAAATTCTATGTCCGTCAAGAGAAACTACAGTAAGCTTTCCGTCTTTTACTTCAAATAATTCACCTGTCATAAGCTTATTATTTTCGTTTGATGAAATACTGAATATAGTCTGTCTTATTACTTCCTTCAATGTAAATTGTGAAATGCAAATACTCTTATCCTTTGCGATAGTAGGTAAATCCGTGAAATCTTCTCCTGATTTTCCGGCAATTACAAACTTGGACTTCTCACATTTAATAATAATTTTGAAATCTTCTGTAGATTCAATATAAATATCACTGTCAGGAAGCTTTCTTACAATATCATTAAATATCTTAGATTCAATTGCTATTCTTCCCATTTCAATTACTTCACCTTCAAGTGAAGTTTCTATTCCCAATTCCAAATCATTTGCCGTAAGCTTGATGTTATCAGCAAATACATCAATTAATATACACTCAAGTATAGGCATTGTAGTTTTTGTAGAAACTGCCTTAGAAACAATATTGAGTGATGATAAAAGATTTGATTTTGAACATTTTATTTTCATTTTAAATTTTCTCCCTTCGAGCTGTGTAGCTAAATAAAATAATAATAAATAATTAGTAATAGTATTATTAATAGATGTTGAAATGTTAGTAATTCTTAAACTCCTTATTTTACAAGACTTTTCATTAAATAAGTTAATGTGAATTAAGCTTTATTATTTTGTTAATGAATGTGAATAATATTTTTTATTAAAATCATTAATTAAATTATTAAAAAAGTTATAAACATTAAATCAATACATAATCAACATGTTATAAACATTAATTGTTAGGATTAAGCTTTTTTACAATCGTATCAATGTTGGATTTGAAAGAAGGATCTTCATTTATACATTCTTCTACTCTTTTCAAACCATTGATTACTGTAGTGTGGTCTTTACCTCCGACAGCATTTCCTATTGATTTAAGAGACATAACTGTGTATTGTCTGCACAAATACATAACAATCTGTCTTGCAGTTGCAATGTCTTTGCTTCTCTTTTTAGATCTTATATCATCCGGAGAAACTCCTAAATGTTCAGAAACAATATTTATAATTAAATCTGAACTTATAGAAACATTGTTATCCTTATTTATAATATCCTTTAAAGATTCCATGGCAGTTTCTAATGTAACAGTTTCATTCATAAGCTTTGAATAAACACTGATTTTGTTAAGTGCTCCTTCAAGTTCTCTTACGTTGTTGGTAATGTTTTCAGCAATGTAAGAGAAAACTTCATCAGAAATACCCTGAAGATGATCCATTTCAGCTTTGTTTTTAAGAATTGCCATACGTGTTTCATAATCAGGCTCGTGTATGTCAATTGGAACGCCACATTCAAATCTGGAAATAATTCTTTCATCAAGAGTTTTTATTTCCTTGGGTGGTTTATCAGATGATAAAATAATCTGTTTTTTCTCATTATAAAGAGTGTTGAATGTATTAAAGAATTCTGTCTGAGTTCTGTCTTTGCCAATAATAAATTGAACATCATCTATAAGTAAAACATCAACATTTCTATATTTGTCACGAAATTGGTCAGTTGTATGGTTTTTAATAGCGTCAATGATTTCATTAGTAAATGTTTCGGAAGGAACATATAAAACATTTTGAGTATCGTCTTTTTGAAGAATATAATGAGCTATTGACTGCATAAGGTGAGTTTTACCTAAGCCTGCATTTCCATAAAGAAAAAGAGGATTGAAATTATCCTGAGCCGGCATTTCTGCTACGGCAAGACATGTTGCATGAGCATGCTTGTTACCATCACCAACAATAAATGTGTCAAATGTATATTTAGGATTTAAATTACTTCTGCTAACTGCATTTTGATAATTAACAGATGTGGTAATTTCTTCTTTTTTAGATTTTTCGTCTTCAGAAGTGAATTTTTTCTTCTCATCAATTACAAGATCTATTTCAGAATCATTAAGCGTTTCTCTGATAGAAGAAAGAAGGAAAAAATTAAGTTCTCTTTTATAAATAAACTTGACGGCATTTTCACCAAGCTTTTCATCAATGTAAAAATATATAGTTTTATCTTTTACTTCGTAAATCTTAAGAGAACTAATCCAGGTAGTGATAATAACAGAAGATATATCATATTGACTCTCTAAAAGAGAGAGGATTTCATTCCATTTACTTTCTATAAGTTCTTTCATAAATATAACCAAACCTCTTGTTTATTTAAATATACATTTTAATAGGATAAAACAGGCTCAAAAAAAACAAATTTTTCCTGAGCACATATACATTTAATATACTACATTTTTGCTTTTTTTACAAGTTATTAAGCAACTTTAAAAGCAATTTGAAAGCAATTTAGGAGTAATTTGAAATATATTTTAGAGAGTTATTTAAGAGTATAATTTAAGTCTAAAATAAACAGAAAAAAAGAGTGTAATATAACTGATTATGTAAAGTAAATGTTTATTTATTGTAAAATAAAAAATTGTGAAAATTTATTGAAAAAACGTAAAATAATGTGGAAATCAACAATTAATATACAAGTTATCCACATGTTAATAACATTTTGTGGATAATATTATGTAAATTCATTATGGTAAATCATAGTAAAATGTGGATAACTAGTGTTGACTACGCTTTAATTATTAAATATAATAGTGGCTGGTGTCTTTACATCAAATATAATAATAAGAAAGGAGATTACTGCTATGAAGATGACATTTCAGCCAAAGAAGAGACAGAGAAGCAAAGTTCATGGATTTAGAAAGAGAATGAGCACAGCTAACGGAAGAAAAGTATTGGCCGCAAGAAGAGCAAAGGGTAGAAAGAAATTATCTGCATAGGTCACAATAAAGAGTGGCCTTTTTCTATCATTGTTAAGTGGTGAGAAAAATGAAAAATATCGTTACGCTAAAAAACAGCAGAGAGTTCGGCAATGTGTATAATCACAAAGAATCGTTTGCCAATAAACATTTAGTGATGTATCTGAGTGCCAACAACTTGGATTACAGTAGAATTGGAATCTCTGTTAGTAAAAAAGTTGGGAATAGTGTGGTAAGACATCGTATTACCAGATTGATAAGGGAAAGCTATAGACTTAATAAAGATAATTTGAAGAATGGATATGATATTGTAATTGTTGCAAGAAATGCAGCAAAGGATAAAAATTTTTTTGATATAGAAAAATCATTTTTACATTTAGCGAAGTTACATCATATATTGATTGATAATAGGGAAAAATCATGAAAAAAGTTTGTATATTTTTAATTAATGTTTATAGAAAATATATATCTCCATTCAAAAAATACGGATGCTGTAAGTACTACCCTACATGTTCTCAGTATGCAATTGAAGCATATGAAAAATATGGATTTTTTAAGGGTACTGCTCTTTCATGTTGGAGAATATTAAGATGTAATCCTTTCTCAAAGGGTGGATATGATCCGGTACCATAGTATATAAAATGTGAATTATCAGATTCACATTTTTTATTGAATGCATTTGATGCATAAATTTGGAGGAAAATATGTTTTTAACACAGGAAGGTGGAATAATAGTAAAGCCTATTTCTATTTTACTTGGTAAATTCATGAACCTTTTGTATGAATTGTTCTTGTCCATGGATATTACAAGTATAGGTTTAGCTATTTTATTATTTACCATTATTGTAAGACTTTTGTTCGTTCCGTTAATGTTTAAACAGAATAAGTCTTCAAAGTTAATGAATTATATTCAACCCGAAATTAATAAGGCAACTAAAAAATACAGAGGAAAAACAGACCAGGAATCAATGTTGGCTCAGCAGAGAATAACAAGAGAAATTCAAAGCAAATATGGTGTCAGCATGACATCAGGATGTTTAACTTCTCTTATACAGTTTCCTATTTTCATTGCTGTGTATAATGTTATAAGAAATATACCTGCATATGTTGATAAGGTTAGAGCATTGTATGAGCCAATTGCTTCATCTATATTAAAAGATGAAAAAGCATTTTCTATTTTAGAGGCCTTTCAAAAAGATAGCACAGTAAAAACCTTAAGTACAGTTACTCTTGAAAATGGAAATATTAACACATATATTGATGTGTTAGCAAAGGTTCCTTCAGACCAGTTAGCAGATCTTTCAAAGAGTTTTAGTGAAGGTGGATTTTCTGAAATAGCAGCTATGATTGCAAATAATTCACAGGCAATTAATGATACTTATAATTTCCTTGGAATTATAGATCTTACTGCTGCACCCGGATTTCATTTTACAATAGCGTTAATTATACCTATTTTGTCAATGATATTCCAGTTTATGAGTATGTATGCTACACCTCAGCAGACATCTTCAGATCCACAGCAACAGGCTACAATGAAAACAATGAAGACAATGATGGCTGTTATGCCTATTATGTCATTCTTCGTTTGTATAAGCGTTCCTGCCGGTGTAGGTCTTTATTGGGCAATGGGTTCTTTGTTAAGCTTCCTTACTTCTCTTGGGATAAATCTTTATTTCAAGCATGCTGATATGGAAAAAATACTTGAAAAATCAGCTAAAAAGGCGGCAAAAAAGAACGCAAAGAAGAAAGCATCAGGAAAGAAATCATTCTGGGAAAAAATGCAGGATGCTGCAATGGGTCAGGTTCCTGAAGATTCATCAAAACCTAGAGTTAATAATAAAGCAGCTACAATGAGCTTAAAGACATTGGAAGCAGATTATAACAATTCAGATGCTACAAATCAAAAGGTAGAGTATAAAAAAGGTAGCCTTGCTTATAGGGCTAATGCAGTTCAAAGATACAACGATAATAATGGAGGAAAGAACTAGTGGAGTTTAGAGAATTCAAGGCTAAAACAGTTGAAGAGGCCATAACTAATGCTTCCATGGAGCTTGGTGTTGCAAGCTCAGAGCTCGAATATGAGATTGTAAGCAAAGGAAGTACAGGATTCTTGGGTATTGGTTCAAAACCTGCAATAATAAATGCAAAGAAAAAAGAATCATTTATAGATGATATACAAGAATATCTTGAGAAGTTATTTAAGGCTATGGATATTGAAACAGACATTAAGATAGAATATGACGAAGAAAATTCTACTATGGATATTGATGTTTCAGGTCCTGATATGGGTATTCTTATAGGTAAGAGAGGACAAACTCTTGATGCACTTCAGTATCTTATAAGCTTATATGTGAATAAGAAAAGTGAGTCTTATATAAGAGTTAAGCTTGATACAGAAAATTATCGTGCAAGAAGAAAAGACACTCTTGAAAATCTTGCAAAGAATATTGCTTTTAAGGTTAAAAGAACAAGAAGATCATTTACTCTTGAGCCAATGAATCCATATGAAAGAAGAATAATACATTCAGCTCTTCAAAATGATAAATATGTTGCAACAAGAAGTGAAGGTGAAGAACCTTACAGAAAAGTTGTTATATATTTAAAGAAAAACGGAAATAACAATAATAGCAATAATACTCAGTCAGAATAATATTATAATAACTGAATATATTTATTAAGAAATTCATAAAGAAATGACCATAAATCTACATTGATGTGATTTATGGTCATTTCTTTATTTACCCATACAAAATTCTTCAAATATTTTATTTACGATATCATCTTCTAATTCTTCTCCAATAATTTTTCCGAGTGAAGAATAAGCCTGCATCATATCGATGGTAAAGAAATCCTCTCCCATCTGCATATCAATACTTTCTATTACTTTTTCAAGAGCCTCAATACAATCACTTAGAAGATTTTTATGACGTAAATTTGTTATATATAATTCGTCATTGTAAGAAATATCATTATTTAAAAATTTTGATTTGATTAAATCTGATAATTCTTTTTTTCCGGTGTGATTTTTAGCAGAAATATATACTAAATCAGTATCTAATCTGGAAGTTATCCACATTGTATCCACATTATTTTCCAAATCGTTTTTGTTTATTAATGTAATTACAGTTTTACCCTTTATCGACTCAATTATTTTTTCGTCATTTTCATTTAGTGAAATGCTACCATCAACGATATACAAAATAAGATCAGCATCGTCAATTGTATCTATTGCTTTATCGACACCGATTTTTTCCACAATATCATTTGTGTCCCTGATTCCCGCTGTATCTACAATATTTAAGGTTATTCCATCCATGTTAATACATTCTTCGAGTGTATCTCTTGTAGTACCCTCAACATCTGTTACAATTGCTCTTTCTTCTCCTAAAAGCATATTTAAAACAGAAGATTTTCCGGCATTCGGCTTTCCTACTATCACCGTTTTAATACCCTCGGTCATAATACGTCCGTTTTCGCTTGTTTTAAGAAGATTTTTTATACTTATCAACATGTTATCCACATCATTTCTTAACTTGTCTGAATAACCGTCTAAAGAATAATTTTCCGGGTCATCAAGAGCAGATTCTATATAAGCAATATTATATAAAAGCTTTTCTCTGATTGTCGTTATTTCATTTTTTAATGAACCTCTTAAATGCTTAATTGAGCTTTTTACTGCCATTTCATTTTTGGAATGTATTAAGTCCATTATTGATTCAGCCTGTGACATATCAATACGACCATTTAAAAAGGCTCGTTTTGTAAATTCTCCCGGTTCAGCAATTCTTGCGCCAAGACTTATAACCAATTCAACAATTCGTTTTAATATTATTATTCCGCCATGACAGTCAAATTCAACGACATCTTCGGTAGTATATGATTTTGGAGCTTTCATAACAAGTGCAATAGCTTCATCATATATTTCATTTTCATATGAAATTAATCCGTAAGCAGCTGTGTAGCTTTCCATTGTTGATAATTTTTTTGAAGAATTGTTTGCCACAAATATTTTATCAGCTATGGAAATGGCTTCGTCTCCGCTTATTCGTATAATGCCTATTCCGGAATTTCCCATACCGGTTGCTATTGCTACTATTGTATCTTTCATGCTGGTACCTCGTGTTTAAAATCGTGATTAAAAGTGATCATTGTTTATTATATTTCATAAAAAAGTATGTGACAAGTATAATGTTTTATAACAAAATTTTTATATTATTATTAATAAGTGTGGAAATACGGACGCTTCCGGTACGATAACAGAATTCAAGTCGGGACCGCTTTCGCTTAATTGCTCACGCAGCGGTTCTAAATTCGTAAAAAGCACTCATTAAGAACCGGCGGTCGCAAATGTCCCTTTTGAATTCGTTATCGTAAAAGGAAGCTGTGAGTAGACACAATTACAAATTAAATAATAATAATAATAAATATTGTTATATAACATTATTTAAATAATAAGTGAGAAAATACGGACGCTTCCGGTACGATAACAGAATTCAAGCCGGGACCGCTTTCTTTTGAATTCGTTATCGA
>CALZHV010000022.1 GCA_945787485.1 uncultured Lachnospiraceae bacterium | reverse complement strand
TTGATGGATGGCAGCATTCATGTTGAAAGTGAAGTAAATAAAGGAACTATTTTTTCATTCCATGCTTGGTTTGATTTAGATGAAAATGACAATGCAAATTCAGATTATAATACCGGTGCAACAAGATTTGATGTAAATATCCCAACTTTGTCAGATATGAGTGATATTGATGCAATTATGAGATACGGCACACAGGAAAATAAGGAAGAAATCGAGAAAAAGTTAAATAAACTTATTTTATGTGTTGAAATGGAGAACTGGGAAAAAGCAGAAATGTTTATGGAATCCATCAGGCAAATAACGCAGGATGCACCACAGGAAGTAAAAAGTAAAATATTAAGACTTAAAATGTCTGTTCAGAAAGCAGATTATGATAAAACTATTACTGCTTACAATAATTTTAAAGAATTATTATAGATTTAAGGTGGTTAAATGGAACAAACAATAAAAATATTAATAGTAGATGATGTTGATACCAATAGATTTATGCTAAGAGATATTATAAAGGAATTAGGTTATCAGCCGCTACTTGCAGAAAATGGCGTTCAGGCACTAAAAATTGTAAATCGCTTATGGCCACAGCTTATCATTTCAGATATTTCAATGCCTGAAATGGATGGTTATGAATTATGTGAAACGCTAAAGAGCGACCCAAAAACGAGAAATATACCTGTTATTTTTATTTCTGCATTTGATAATTCGAACGATATTGTTAAGGGGTTTAATATAGGTGTTGAGGATTATATAACAAAGCCATTTATTCCGGATGTTGTTAAAGCACGTGTCGGATTACACCTTAAGCTTTATGAAACAAACAGAGAACTGTCTGAAACAAACAGACTGTTAAAAACGTCGATTGACCGGCAGTTGAAACAGATAGAAATGGAAAAGAAGAATGTTCTTTATGCATTAACGCGTGTTGCGAGAGAGAATGCGGCATATGATAAAAATCATATGGAAAGAATGAGCTATAACTGTAAACAGCTTACCGAAGCAATGCAGCTTACACCGGAGTTTTTTGATGCAATTCCTGATATTTATATTGAAACGATGGAACTTGCAGCTCCGCTTTGTGATTTGGGGAATGTTGCAATCCCACATAGTATTTTGCAAAAGAATGATTCTTTATCTCCGGAGGAAAGAGAAATCATGGAAAAACATACGCTTGTCGGTGCAACGATATTAAAAGATATTGAAACGACAGGTGATTATAATGATTTTCTCCAGATTTCGTATGAAATTGCAAAATATCATCACGAAAATTGGGATGGAAGCGGTTACCCGGAGGGAAAGAAAAATAACGAAATACCTTTATCTGCACAAATTGTTTCCGTTGTGTCAGATTATTGTGCCTTGACAGAAAAACGTGTATATAGAGATTCTTATACAAGTGAACAGGCACTTGAAATCATGAAGAATGATGTTGGTGTTAAATATAATCCTGTTATATACAAGATTTTAAAAATGATAGTTAGACAGCTCCGTTAGGAGGCAATTGATGATTACGGATATTGAATTTAGAAGAATAAATACATTTGTTAAAAGTAAATATGGAATTGATCTGACTAACAAGAAAGAAATAGTTGATGGTCGATTGTCAAATATGCTTAGGCGTGAAGGCTGGGATAATTATTCTTCGTATATGAATGCCGTTGAAACTGATATAACCGGCGGACTTGAAAAAGAACTGGTTAATCTGATTACAACAAATCATACATATTTTATGAGAGAGTTTGAGCATTTTGATTTTATGAGGTCGGAAATCCTTCCGTTTTTAAAGGAAAAAGAAGCATCAACACATGATTTGCGAATCTGGTGTGGTGCGGCATCTTCAGGTGAAGAACCATATATGATAGCAATGTTGTTAATAGAATATTTTGGATTGGAGCATAGTATGTGGGATACAAAAGTGCTTGCGACGGATATTTCTACAAATGTTCTTCAAACAGCCATAAACGGAATATATACAAAAGAACAGATAAGCAGCATACCTGATAACTGGAAAAGAAGATTTTTTAGAAAAATTGATGACGGCGAACGCTTTGAAGTCACGCCTGAATTAAAAAATGAAGTTATATTCAGACAGTTTAATCTGATGGATCCGTTTCCTTTCAGAAAAAAGATGCATGTTATATTTTTGAGAAATGTAATGATTTATTTTGATAAAGAAACAAAAATGCAACTCGTAAAAAAATTGTATGATTTATTGGAATATGGTGGTTATTTAATGATTGGCAGAACTGAAACAATCGATAAGGATGATGTTCCGTTTAAGATGATTCAACCATCAATATTTAGAAAAATATAATATGGGAGGATTATAATGGGAAAAATCAGAGTGTTGGTTGTAGAAGACTCAATGATGTTTCGTGAGTTGCTTGTACGACACTTGAATTCGGATCCTGAGCTTGAGGTAGTGGCTGTAGCATCTAATCCTTTTGAAGCACGAGATAGAATAATTGAGTATAACCCCGATGTAATGACATTGGATGTTAATTTACCGAGGATGGATGGTATAGAATTTTTAAGGAAACTTATGCCACAATATCCGTTACGGACGGTTGTTATAAGTACCCTGAGTGACAGAGTATTTGACGCACTTCATGCAGGCGCTGTTGAATTTGTCGCAAAACCACAGGTTACGGACAAACTTCAATTGGAAGAATTTGTAAAAAAAGAGTTACCTAATAAGGTAAAGATAGCATCTAAAGCAACATTAAAAAGATTTTCTAATCATACTGCAAACATTAATACTACTGTAAGGCAGCTTGATTCCAAAGAAAGCTCAAAGAAAATAATAGCTATAGGTGCATCTACAGGTGGAACAGAAGCCACGGCAGAGCTTTTAAAAGGTTTTTCGGGCGATGTACCCGGTATATTGATAACGCAGCATATGCCACCGGGATTTACAGCTATGTATGCTGACAGACTCGATAAAAGAACAGGTTTGAGAATAAGGGTTAAAGAAGCAAAAACAGGTGACGTTGTAAAACCGGGGTTAGCATTACTTGCTCCCGGCGGAGATTGTCATATGGAATTGACAAAAATAAACGGACAATATCAGGTTGTATTAAAGCGAAATCCAAAAGTAAACGGTCATTGTCCGTCAGTAGATGTTTTATTTAATTCGGTTGCAAAAGAAGCCGGTGCAGATGCAATTGGTATTATTCTTACAGGTATGGGTGGTGATGGCGCAAATGGTTTACTTGCTATGAGAAGAGCAGGTGCAAGAACTATCGGTCAGGATGAATCGACATGTATTGTTTATGGAATGCCAAAGGTCGCTTATGATATTGGTGCAGTAGAATATCAGGAAAAATTACAGGATATTGCCAAAAGAACATATCAGATGTTAGGGCAGCAGAGAGTATAGGAGGGAAATACATCATGAGAATTTTATTAGCAGAAGACGATTTCGTTACAAGAAAATTTATGGCAAATTTTTTATCTAAATATGGTGAGTGTGACGTTACCGTAGATGGCATGGAGGCTGTTGATGCATTTATGATGGCTATGGAAGACGGAGAACCATATGATCTTGTATGTCTTGATATTATGATGCCGGTTATGGATGGTTATCAGGCTTTAATGGGTATAAGAAATCTTGAAAAAGAAAGAGGAATACCTGATGACAAGGCAGCAAAAGTTATTATGGCAACAGCTCTTAATGATGAAAAAAATGTAAAAATGGCATTTGACCTGGGATGTACCATTTATTCAGGAAAACCGATTAACCAGGAACGTTTTGAACAAGCTTTAAAAAAGTTAGGATTAGCTTAGAAAGGAGCTGCTATGGCGGAGGAGTTTAATACAGAGGGCATGTTAGACATGTATCTTTTTGAGAATACTCAATTGCTTGAACAGCTGCAAGAAATTGTGTTAGATCAAAGAGATGCTGATTGCTTTGATGATGACAGTATTAATGAAATCTTTAGAACAATGCATACTATTAAAGGTTCATCGGGCATTATGATGTTTGATGAGATAACAGAGGTTTCACATAAGCTTGAAGATGTTTTCTATTATCTTCGTGAGTCGAAGCCGGAAAATGTTCCGCATATTGAATTAGTTGAACATGTTCTTACGGTTTCGGATTTCATTATGGGAGAAATGGAAAAGCTGTCTAATGGTGAAGATGCTGATGGAAAAGCGGGACATATAGTTGAAGAATTAGATAAGTTTTTGAAATCCATTAAAGGAAATGATAAGGAAGAACCGGTAAGAGCCAGTGAAAATGCCGCTCCACAACAGTTTTATATAGCACCTATGGCAACTAGCAGCAGTCATTTCTTCAGGATATATCTTACATATGCACCTGATACTGTTATGGCAAATGTACATGCATATAAAGTAGTGTTTTCCTTAAAGGATATTGCCGAAGATTTACTTCATTATCCGGAGGATATTATTTCGGATGAAAGTTCTGGAGATGAAATATTAGAAAATGGATTTAAGATATTACTTCAGACACAGGCAACCAAAGAAGATCTTCAAAATCTGATAAAAGAATCCTATGAATTAAAAAAAGTCGAAATATTCGAATGCACTTCGAAAGAATTTATGGCAGGTTTTGATTCATTTGGTTCAGAAATATTAATTGATCTCGAATCAAGTGTTGAAGAAATAGAAAAAAGAGCACAGGAAAACGAAAAGGAAGACAATGTAAGCTTAGAAGATGGAGGGCTTTTTATTGCACCTGACTCTATTCCTGAGATAAAGGAAAAAAAGACAATTGCTCCCGGTGATTTCGTTATTGAATCAAAGGGTGTTGGTAAGTCAAAAAAGCTTGCTAAAGATAAAAATAAAAAGATAGAAAAAACATCTTATATCAGTGTTGATATAAAGAAGATGGACCAGTTGATGGATTTGATTGGAGAACTTGTTATTGCGGAATCAGTTGTTCTTCAGAATCAGGATTTAAAGGTGCCGGGCTTAAAGCTGGATAACTTTAATAAAGCAGCAAGTCAGATGACTAAAATTGCTACTGATTTACAGGATGTAATAATGAGTATGAGAATGGTTCCGCTCACTAATACATTTCAAAAGATGAATCGTATTGTGTTTGACTGTTCGAGAAAGCTCGGTAAAGATATCGAATTTGAGATGATAGGTGATACGACAGAGGTAGATAAAAATATTATTGAACACATATCAGATCCTTTGATGCACCTTGTAAGAAATGCTGTAGATCATGGTATTGAAACCATGGAAGAAAGAGCACAAAAGGGAAAGACAGAAAAAGGAAGAATAACATTATCTGCGAAGACGGAGTCCGGTAAAGTATGGATTGGTGTACAGGATAATGGCGCAGGACTTAATAGAGAAAAAATACTTGCTAAAGCCAGAAAACATGAATTGCTTGATCCTACAAGATTAGACAGCTCTTATCCTGATAAAGAAGTTTTTCAGCTTATAACACTTCCGGGTTTTTCTACAAATGACAAGGTTACTGAACTTTCGGGAAGAGGCGTAGGTATGGATGTGGTTGTTTCAAACATACAGTCTGTAGGTGGAACATTAGAGATAGAAAGTACACCGGGACAGGGAAGCCTTATGCTTCTAAAAATACCTCTTACATTAGCTATTATTGATGGTATTGTAATGCAGGTTGCAAAGACAACGTTTGTTATTGAAACGGGCGTTGTAAAGGAATTTATAAATGTCAAGAGAGAATCGGTTGTCCGAAAGCCAAACGGTGAAGAGTTTGTAATGATTAGAGGAGAAGGATATCCGATGATAAGACTCAGTGACTTATATCATATTGAAGGCGGAAAACAAGAAATATCGGACGGTATGATAGTTCTTATTGAGGTCGATGGTAAGAGTGTGTGTGTCTTCGTTGATTATTTAATTGGCAAACAGGAAATAGTTGTAAAACCAATTCCGGATTATATTAAGCGTGTTCAAGGCTTGTCAGGTTGTACCCAGATGGGTGATGGAAGTATAGCCCTTATCCTTGATGCATCCGGTTTAATAGAAAAATAGTCAGAAAGGAGGAGTAATATGAGTGAAAATGAGGAAGTACAAAAGCAAAAATATGTTACTTTTATGTCGGGAAATGAATATTTTGGCTTAAAAATTGAGTGTGTCAATGAAATTATCGTGATGCAGGAAATAACCGCAATTCCTGAGACAGAAGAATACATAAAAGGTCTAATAAATCTAAGAGGTAAAATAATACCGGTTATTGATGTAAGACTTAGGTTTAAACAGGAGCCTTTCAAATATAATGACAGAACATGTATTATTGTAATTAATGTTGATTCTACAACTGTTGGATTAATTGTAGAAAAGATTGCGGAGGTGGTAGAAATATCAGAAGATAATCTTTTGCCATCACCTACGCTCAATCATTCGGACAAGGCACAGCAGGACAGATATGTTTATGCAATAGGAAAAGTTGGCAATTCTGTAAAATTGCTGCTTGATCCTGAAAAACTTTTACATGATGATATGAAAGTACTTGAGCAGGTAAATGCTGAAGAAGATGAAGAAGAATAGGGGGATGAAAATGAAGAACGTATCATTAAGAAAAAAATGTTTAATCGCTTTCGTAATAATAGATATTATGCTTGCTTACAATATTTTTGTAGGTTATTTTGTTTCTAAAGCGGTATTTAAAATGGAAAATCCAACAAAATCACTTTCAATTTACGGTATATGGTGTATAGTTATGTTCCTGATTTCTGCTGTTATCATGACAATTATTACATATTCATTGTTAAAGACGATAAGGGTATCTATAGAAGCAATCAAAGGTGCTGAGGCCCAGATACTTGAAGGTAAAATTGAACATATTAAACTGGAAAAATATGCAAATGATGAATTTGGTGAAATAATTGATGTATTTAAATTAATGTCTGATAATATAGTTGAGCAGGCGAGAGTTGTTCAAACTGTTGCAGATGGTGATTTGACAGTAAATATAAAACCAAAATCAAGTGAAGATTTGATGGGTAATTCTTTAGAAAAACTTGTTACAAGAAATCATCATGCATTGGTAAATATAAGAGATGCCGCATATCAGGTAATGACAAGTGCATCACAGGTAGCAAGTGCAAGTGAAGCATTGGCGCAGGGCTCAACAGAACAGGCAAGTGCCATTGAACAAATAACAGCATCAATTGATGATATAACAGTAAAAACAAAACAAAATGCAGTAGAAGCCGAAAACGCTGCTAAGCTTATGTGTAACGCACTTGAGGATGTTAAAGAAGGAAATCAGCAGATGAATGATATGATTAAGGCAATGAATGAAATAAATGCTGCATCCGAAAGTATCTCTAAAATTATCAAGGTTATAGATGATATTGCATTCCAGACAAACATTTTAGCATTAAATGCCGCAGTAGAAGCTGCCAGAGCAGGTGATGCAGGTATGGGCTTTGCTGTTGTTGCGGAGGAAGTTAGAAATCTTGCAGCAAAGAGTGCAGCAGCAGCTGCTGAGACAGCAGATATGATTGAGGATTCTATCAGAAAGGTACATAGTGGTTCTGAAATTGCAGAAAAGACTGCCAAAGCACTTGAATTGATTTCAGAAGTTGTTAATGAGAGTGAACAGATAGTATCAGGTATTGCTGATTCTTCAAATTATCAGGCAACAGCAATCTCACAAATTGACCAGGCTGTTGAACAGGTATCACAGGTAGTTCAAAGCAATTCATCAACAAGTGAAGAGTGTGCAGTTGCAAGTAAAGAATTATCAGGACAGGCCGACAGAATGAAAGGCTTGCTTGCAGTATATAAGTTTGATGATAATTCATATAATTACAATACGTCATCGTACAACCAGTCTTATGATTTTGGCGGTTCAAAACCATTAGCGGTAAATAACAGAAATGAGCAAATCATTTCTTTGACGGATGGATTTGGAAAATATTAATTAATTATGGTGCTGTCGTATTAGCGATTTGAAAACGCAAAGCGACAGTACCTTTTTTGATTATTTATAATGTATTTTATGTGATGAACATACTGAGAGCGTGTAATGTAATAATATGACATGAAATGCATTGGAAATAAATAACTCATTGTGATATTCTATATGGGAGTGATTTATTTCTACTCATTAAAATTGAAGAGAAATAATAGTTATTCCAACTATTAACTTAATAGTGTCTCGTCCATATAACATGGATTGGGGCATATTTTGTTTATTGTATGTTTTCATAAAGGAGGAAAAATATATGGAGAACAAAAAAACAATTTCAAAGGGGATAATAATCGCAATAGCTGCTGCAGTGGTGCTTGTGGCAGTTGGAATAGCAGCTTTCTTTGTTTTTAAAGAAAAAACTTACAGAATTGTGAAAATATTTGAAGTAGAAGGGAAAACCATAGTAACTCGTGACAAAAAGGGTGATATTGATGCATATCAGAATATGATACTTGAGTCAGGTGATACAGTTTATGTACAACAGGGTAAAACTGTATTAAAGCTTGATGATGACAAGTTTGTATATGCAGAAGAAACATCCAAATTTAGTCTGGTTGCAAAGGGAAATAAAAAGGATTCAAAAACTTCAATAAATCTTATTGAGGGTGCCATAACAAATGATATCCAGAATAAGCTGTCAAATAATTCAAGTTACGAAATTAATACTCAGAATTCAAATATGGCTGTAAAAGGAACAACTTATCGTGTACATACATATATTGGAGATGATGGTGTTTTATATACAAAGGTAAGTGTATTTGGTGGTGCGGTTTCTACCAGACTTATTTATTCGGACGGAACAGTTTCAGATGAAGAGGTAATGGTTGAAAATGGTAAGGAAGTTATTATTTATGAAAATGATGTGGAAACAGATTATTTGAGTGAGCCTAAGGATATAGATTATAGCGATTTGCCGGCTGATGTTCTTGAAATTCTTATTGATAAATTAAAAAATGGTGAAATCGAATTAGATATTAGTATTGAAGAGCTTCAGGATATTTATGATTATATTATTGAGAATGGTTCACATACAGTAACATTTATGTATGGCGGTACTGTATTTGGAACACAGTCTGTAGAGCATGAAGGATATGCTACTGTTCCGGGACTTGTTCCGGCACAAAGTGGTAATTGGGATTATGATTTCAATGAACCTGTAACTGAAGATATAGTAATTGAATGGAAGTAAGTAGGAGCAGGATATGGAAAATAAAGATGTATCGAAAACAAGTAATGTACAAATACTTATAGAATCAATAGTTGCCTTTTTGCTTGTTTTTATTCTTACAATTACAGATTTGTTATCACCTCTTGATTTTCTGTTTAAGGATAAAATATATCAGATTCCAAGAGGAATAGATTCAAACATAAAGATAATTGCAATTGATGAAAAAACCATATCTGAATTAGGACAGATTCAGACATGGTCAAGAAAACAATATGCGGATTTAGTAGATAAGTTAAATTCTAATGAAAATACGAAACCTGCCATTATAGGATTCGATATAATGTTTACCGGTAATGTTGATGAAGATGGCGATAATGCTTTTGCTAAATCGTGTGAAGAAAATGATAATGTTGTTGTCGTAAATCAATTTCTTTACAATGAAAGACCGGAATATGACGAAAAAGGTAATATTGTATATCCTATAGACAGTATTGTATTTCCTTATGAAGCATTGAGAAACGTAACAAAACAAGGATATTCAAATGTTTCTATGGATTCCGATGGAAAGGTAAGACGTATTTCACCTGATACAACATATGAAGGTGTCAATTATTGTTCGTTTTCTAAGATTATATTTGATTCATATTGCGAAAGGATGAATATAGAAAACGAAAGTGAAATTCGTACAGACAAATACGGAAGGACTCTTATTAATTATTCGGGAAAACCTGGAGATTATGAGGCAATTTCCTTTGTTGATGTAATAAACGGGACTGTTGATTCTTCTATATTTGCAGACAGTATTGTTCTTGTCGGTGCATATGCTACGGGGATGCAGGATAATTTTAATGTTCCTAACGGATATGATGAGCAGATGTACGGAGTTGAAATACATGCGAATATAGTTCAGTCATATATGCAGGGTAGATTTTCCATTAATGCGAATGTATATCTGGTAGGACTTATAACGGCGCTTATCGCAGCAGCAATACATTTTATATTCAGAAAAAGCAAAATATGGCTTTCATTATGTATTTTGCTTTTGACAATAGTTATAAATGTACTTGTAGCAATGTGGTTAAATAATAACGGATATTGCATAAGCTTAATATATTTACCGTTGATAATAATTTTGTCATATGTCTATTGTGTAGCAATGGGTTACATTATGGAGAATATAAAAAGAAAGAAAGTATTAAATGCTTTCAAGAAATATGTTGCTCCGGAGGTTGTAGATGAAATTGCCGCAAACGGAAATTTCAATATTAAGCTCGGTGGTGAAAATAGAGATATAGCTGTATTATTTGTAGATATCAGAGGATTTACTACAATGTCAGAGGTGCTTGAGCCTGAACAGATAGTTGAAATATTAAACAGATATTTAAGTCTTACAACTGCTTCCATATTCAAAAACAAAGGTACGCTGGATAAGTTTGTCGGCGATGCAACAATGGCGGTATTTAATTCACCGTTTGATTTGGATGATTATGAATTAAGAGCTGTTCGTGCTGCTATGGATATTGTAGCGGGAGGAGCTGCGCTTGAAGACGAATTGCAAAAAGAGTTTGGCAGAACAATCGGCTTTGGAGTAGGCGTTAATGTAGGACCTGCGGTTGTAGGAAATGTAGGTTGTGATTTCAGAATGGATTTTACGGCTATTGGTGATACAGTAAATACAGCAGCAAGGCTTGAAGCGAATGCAAAAAAAGGTCAGGTTTTGATAAGTGATACTCTCTATGAAAGAATAAAAGACAGGATTGAAGTTAAAGAAATAGGAAATATACCGCTAAAGGGTAAGAGTAATGGTGTATTTGTCTATGAGGTGACAAAAATATTAGAATAATAGAATTAATCTTAAAGAAACCTTAATAAAATTTAAGGTTTCTTTAATAGTACAAATAATTATTTTGTGCTATTATGCTGTTTGTAAAATTTTTTTGAAAAGAAGGGAAAGAAAATGGATAACAATGAGATTAGTACTATTGAAAGTACTCCTGAAACAAATGTGACTAAGAAAAAGAAGAAAAAGAAATGGTTTGTTCCCGTAATAATTGTTGTTGCATTACTATTTCTGATTAGTGCAGCAGGCATATTTGCTGTAATAAATATTACAAAAAATCAAATTGCGGGAAATTCTATGGGGGTTGTTGTAATACCTGCTGAGAAACGTGATCTTTCAGAAACTATTTCTCTAAAGGGAAATCTTTCCGGTGAGTCAGTTACAAATATTTCATCAAAGGCAGCATCAGAAGTTACTGTTTTAAATGTACAAGTTGGTGATATTGTAAAAAAAGGTGATGTATTATGTGAACTTGATTCAAAAAAGATTGAAGAAGAATTGGAAAAAGCAAATGTAAATCTTACAAACAGCGAAGCTATTGAAAACAATAACAGTAAGCAAAATATTAAAAATTTAAATGATGCTAAGGAAGATCAGGCGCAGGCATTAAAGGATGCAAGTGCAGCAATAGAAGCAGCAAGAAATGAATATAATTCTGCCAAAGCAAATTATGATGCAAAGGGTGCATCATTAAGCACAGAAAGAAATAATCTTGCAGCTCTTGAAGAGGCGATGAATAAAGCTAAGGAAGCATACGAAAATGCCTCAGAAGAAGAAAAGGAAGAGCTTAAAAAAGAATATGAAAATGCAGTGGCAGCATATAATGAAAAAGCTGTTGAAGTAGAAAAGCTGGAATTGGAGTATGCCGAGCTTGAAAGTGCAGTAAGTGTTGCGGGCAAAGCTCTTACGGAAGCTCAAAATGCTTACAACGAAGTGAAAAAATCTACAGACAGAGCAATAGAATCATATCAGAATGTTATTGATATGGAGAAGTACCAGACTGATGATACTACATTGAGTGATGCAGTAAAAGAGCTTATTGAACAGCTTGAGGATTGTACGGTTAAAGCACCAATAGGCGGAGTTGTCACTGCTGTTAATGTTTCGGTAGGCGACATAAATCAACCGGGTGTTGTTATGATTACTATAGAAGATAATGATAACAAAAAGCTTGTTGTTGAAGTTGATGAAAAGGATATTTTAAAGCTTGAAGAAGGCATGAAAGCAGAAGTGACAAGCGATGTTTTGGAAGATGAAACAATAGATGCTGTATTAAAAAGAGTAGTACGTGTTAAAAATCAGTCTGTTGCATCAGAAGAAAACACTATAACTGCAGGCGGATATATGGCTGAAATTTCTGTAGGAAAAACAGATTTATTGCTTGGTATGAGTGCTAAAGCTGAGATAATCTTAAAAGAAGCAAAGGATATTTTATGTGTACCTTATGATATGATTTTGACAGATGAAAGTGGTAATTCAAGCATTCTCATAGCTGTTGATAACGGAAACGGCTTATATGTGGCGAAAAAAGTTTCAATTACGACAGGTGAAGAATATGAGTATTATACACAGGTAACAGGTGGCGAACTCAATGAAGGTGATTTAATAATAACTGATCCTGCTATACAGGAGGGTGATACATTTAATATAGTACAGGATTTCACATCTTTGAATGAGGAGGAATAATTGTGAGCGAAACTGACAATATAAAAAGACCTATCATTCAAATGCATGATATTCATAAGTCGTATTACATAGGTAAACCCAATGAGTTGGAAATTCTTCACGGAATCGGTTTCAATGCATATGAAGGAGAATTTGTTTCAATTGTAGGAGAATCGGGTTCGGGAAAAAGTACATTGATGAATATAATAGGTATTTTGGACCGACAGACAAGCGGAACATATTTCCTTGAAGGAAAAGATGTAAATCAATTAAATGATGATGTAAGAAGTGAGATTAGAAATAAAAGAATTGGATTTGTCTTTCAAAATTTTAATCTTCTGCCAAGAGCAAATGCATTGAAAAATGTAATGATGCCTTTGGTTTATAGTGAGCAAAAACCTAAAAATCGCAGAGAAAAGGCTATGGAAATGTTGAAGCTTGTTGGTATGGATGATAGAGCAATGCATAAACCAAATGAATTATCAGGTGGACAAAAACAAAGAGTTGCAATCGCAAGAGCAATGATAAATGATCCTGCAATTATTCTTGCGGACGAGCCGACAGGTGCACTTGATTCAAAAACCGGACATATGGTAATGGATATATTTCATAAATTGCACGAAGAACAGGGTAAGACAATTGTGTTGATTACACATTCTCAGGAGCTGGCTAATGAAACACAAAGAATTATTACATTGTTTGACGGAAATATCACCTCAGATAAGGGAGGTGCTTTGTAAATGTTTTTTGAAAATATAAAGGAAGCACTAACAAGTATATTTTGTAATAAAATGCGTTCTGCACTTACAATACTTGGAATAGTTATAGGTATTGGTGCGGTAATTACGATTACAACAATAGGAAATTCTATTAAAGGTACGTTAAACACTTCTTTTAATTCACTTGGAGGAGGTTCGCTGTCTGTTTATCTTGAAGCAAGATATCCTGAAACAGATGAAGAATGGGCTACTTGGGAATATCCGGAATTAACAAAGGATGACTTGTTTTCAGAAGAAATGATAGAAAACTTAGAAAATGATTTATCAGATGTTGTAGCGGGAATAAACATTCAAAATGATTTGGGATATGGAAAGGTTTCCACATCATACGATCATTATGCAAATGTTAATGTTAACGGTGCTTCGTTATCTGTTATTGAAAATTTTAAATTGAAAATAAAATACGGAAGAATGTACACGCAAGAGGATACAGATCTTGCAAAAACAACTTGTATTATTCCGGATGTTATGGCAAAGAATTATTTTGAAAATGAGAATCCTATCGGTCAGATAATAAATGTTGAATTAGATAATGGAAAAAGTTACAAATTCACTGTTGTAGGTGTATACAGATATGATCAGTCATTGTTCGGAAAACCTGATTCTTCTGTTCCGGAAAAAGACAGAATTAATATCATTTTTACACCATATACGACAATCAATAAATTAGCTGATGCTGAAAGCGAAGGATATAGTTATTTAGATATTTCAGTAAATCCTTCTTTGGATCAAAGCCAGGCAAGTGAAACAATAAAAGAATATCTTTTAAAATATTATGAGGATAATCCTAATTGGACAGTATATATTTACAATGCCACAGAAGATATGAAAATTATAAATGTAGTTATTAATGTAATTACAATTGCAATATCATTTATTGCGGCTATATCACTTATCGTTGGTGGTGTTGGTGTTATGAATATTATGCTTGTATCAATAACTGAACGAACAAAAGAAATTGGTGTACGTATGGCAATGGGAGCAAAGAAAAGAGTAATACGAACCCAGTTTATTATAGAGGCGATAGTGCTTTGTTTGTTTGGCGGTTTGGTTGGTATAGCAATAGGAATAATAAATGGGTTTATCATTGGAGCTGTAGCCCAGCTATTTGTAAATCAATTTTATCCGGATTACGCAAAGTTTATTTATATAACAATTAATCCTTCTTTGACTGCAGTTTTGTTATCGGTATTTTTCTCAATGCTTACAGGAGTGTTCTTTGGATTTTATCCTGCAAACAAAGCTGCAAAGATGGAAGTTATTGATGCTTTAAGATATGAATAATTGTATTTGAGGTGAGCGAATGGGGAGAAAAGTACGTAAGATAGCGATGAGTTGGAAAATTGCGTTTGCATCATTAATAATAGCAGTTATTGTAAGCGGAATGGTATCACTTATCAGCATAAATATGATAAAGAAAAGTTTACTTGATCAAAGCAAAAATAAAGCAGCTACGGTTGCAAGAAATGCAGCAAGCTTTGTTGATGTTGATAAATTTACAAGTCTTAATGAGGGTGATGAAGATACAGATGCTTTTAGTGAAATTGTAACCTATTTATCTGCATTTTTAGATGATGATATAATGTATATTTATACTATGAAGGAAGAAGCTGGTGTTGTTTCCTTTGTCGTAGATGCAGATACGGAAGATGGTGCAGCAATAGGTGAAGAGTATGAATCCTATGAGGAAATAGATAAAGCATTTGAGGGTAATGTTACAGTGGACAGTGAAATGTCCTCAGATGAATGGGGTGATTTTTACAGTGCATTCGCACCGATATATGATGACAGTGGAAATGTATGCGGAATTGTCGGAGTCGACTGTGAAGTAAGCAGTATAAATTTGAAAATTAAAAAAATAATCAATGTGTTGCTTGTTTCTCAGCTGGGTGCATTGATTATTGCGTTAGTTATTTCAATTTTTGTTGGCAAGATAATGTCAAGAAACGTTGAAAAAATTAATTCTAAGGTTGACGAGCTCGCAAATAGTGAAGGTGATCTTACTAAAGAAATACAATTAAGCTCCGGTGATGAGCTTGAAAATGTTGCATCAAATGTCAATGCTTTTGTAACTAAATTAAGAGAAATAATGCTTAGTATAAGAGCTATTGAAGAAAAACTTCAAAAATCTACTGAACTAATCACAAATCAGATTTCCGATTCAAAGAATGATATTGGAATGATGAATGAGACCTTAAATGACATGTCTGTTGCAATGAGTGAAACAGGAAATTCTGTTTCGGATATTAATGAAGCAGCTAAAGAGGTTAAAGATTTTTCAATGAAGCTGTATGAGTGTGCTGAAAAAAAGATGGAATATTCATCTTCAGTCAGTGATAATGCTGTCAAAGCTTTGGATAAATGTAAAACATCACAAAAGAATATGCATAATATTGTAGATGATATTTCATCTGTTTTAAGCGACAAAATACAGGATTCAAAAAAAATAAATGATATTATTAATATGACAAATGAAATAATAGCTATTGCAGACCAGACACAGCTGTTGTCATTAAATGCAAGTATTGAAGCTGCCCGTGCAGGTGAAAACGGTAAAGGCTTTGCTGTTGTTGCAGATGAGATTGCTAAACTTGCTGAAGCTTCAGGAAAAACAGCCGGTGAAATTGTTGTATTAAATCAATTTATTGTAAATGCAGTAAATGAACTTGCAGATTCAGCCTCTAATATGATAAATTATGTTTCTAATGAAATAAACAGTGATTATGACAGCATGGTCGGTATTGGAGAAGCTTACTGTAATGATTCTAAAAATTTTGAAAATGATATGCGTGAATTTTGTAGTATGTCAGAGAAATTATCAGATGAGGTTATAAGGATTGAGCAAAACTTAGATCAGATAATGGCTGTTATAGAAGAAGAAACAGCTGGCATTGGAACAGTGAATGAAAATGCAAATGAAATTACACAAAAGATTGACAGCATATATTTAAATACAGAAGAAAACAATAAAATTGTTGGAGAACTCGAAGATATTATCTCTAAATTTGTATTGTAAAAGTTATAAAAACCGCTTTGTCATATGACAAGGTGGTTTTTGTGTATTTTATACAATTTATGATTAAAATATAATTAAATTATACAAAAATTATAGAATTGTTATGAATTAAATGCTATAATTAATTAAAAATTTCCAAAGAACAGGTAAAAAAATGCAAAACTATTATTTGACAAAATTAATTGACATATCTTTAATAACGAATATGCAGGAAATGATAGCTGAATATACAAAAATGCCTTGTGTATTTTCTGATTCGGAAGGACATTTTGTAACTACAAGATCTAAATCCTGTCAGTTTTGTGATAAATATATTAGAAAAAATGAATCCGGTATCGAACGTTGTGAGGAAAGTCTGAAAAGGGGAACAATGCAGGCTTTAGTAAATGAAAATGTAAATGTGTATACATGCCATGCCGGACTTGTTAAAGTGGTTGCACCAATAATGCTTGAAGGAATTTTTATCGGAAGTGTAAGTGTTGGTGGAGCATTATATGATAAGGCAGTTGAAGAAGTTGATAATATTGCCAAAGATTTAAAGCTTAACAAGGATGAATTAAATGATGCTTATAGAAAAATAAGAAGGGTGTCCGAAAATGATATCGAAAAGGCAGTTCATATTTTGGATGTTGTTTCATGCCTTTTATCTAATATTGCTTTAATAAATTATAAAAATTCAAATGCAAATATTATGTATGAAAAAAATATACAGTCTTTTATGGTTTTATTATCCAATTTAAATGATGATTTTACTAAAGACATAAATTTATATAGAGATAGTGTTATCGCACAGATTAATGCTGAGGATCAAAAAGATACACCTCAAATGTTAAAGTCATTGTATGATGCAATGGAAGAAAAGGCAAATTTCATAAGCGATACGCTTGAATATGCTAAAATGTCTTCGGGGCAATTGGCTGTAAATGAGTATAAATATTGTCCG
>CALZHV010000021.1 GCA_945787485.1 uncultured Lachnospiraceae bacterium | reverse complement strand
CAGCAGATGAAGCAACCGCAGTCACAATATGTGCAACCACAGCAGATGCAGCAACCGCAGTCACAATATGTGCAACCACAGCAGATGCAGCAGCCGCAGTCACAGCAGCTTAATCAGGAAGCATATGTTATAAAACAGGAAAGACAGCCTATGGTTAAGAAGGATGTTGAGAAGACTATAGGAAAGTCGATTATGGGAATAGTCGCTTCAATACTTGTATTTATAAGTATAATAAGCTTTTCGGCATTGCTTGTACCATTTTTAACGGATGAAATTAAAATGGCTGCCATGTATTTAGTTAGTGCAGCATTCATATGTGTTGGTTTAATAATGCTTCGCAAAGGAAAATTGAAGGCGTTGTTTATGACTTTTGTCGGTTGCGGAATGGGAGCATTATTTATTTCGATTTTCATGACGCACATATATTTTGACGCAATCGGAAAAGTACCAATGTATATTTTGTTCTTTATATGGTCGATAGGTTGCGTTGTATTATCTAAAATGAAGTCAAAAGCTTTTTTGGTTATTGGACAGGCAGGCATTTCAATATCATTGGCTTTTGGTGCATTTTATTGCCTGTACAACAGTGATATGACACTTTATGTCGGGCTGACAATTTACTATATAATAGCAAATTCAATTTTTTGGCTAACGCATTTTGACAGGGAAAGCAACAAAAATCTCATAAATGATATTTTCTTTGCAATAAATCTCATTACATTTATGTTTTCATTTATGATTTGCTTTGTTGAAGTAAATTTGGGAGTAGAGCTTCCTTCATATCAAATAGCTGCTGTAACAGTAGGTATAATTGTTGCAATATACACCTTTGTATATATGATATTTAAATATATATTCATAAAGCTTGATAAGCCGGAAAATCTGATGAGTGTTGGAATTGAAAATGCTATATTGTTTGCTGTTTCATGGACAAATTTAATGTTTACGCTGCTGATGACTGAGCTTGAAAACGTTTCAATATGTATATTGCTTTTTGCATATGTTTTGGTTATTCTTGTATTTACAGAAATAAGATACAGCGTAGTCAATAATATAGAACAAAAGCTGGTAAATGCAGGCAGAATTTCAATTAATGTTATTTGTTCATTGGGATTAATTATTGGTACATTTGCTTTTGTTGATGATTTTGCAGACAAATGTAATTTGTTTATCTGGATAATTATGTTTTTGTTATCCGGATTTATCAGGAAAGATAATGTACATAAATTTATTGCAATATCAATGTACACGATATTTGCATTTAATTTTGGAATGGATGGAATATGCATGCTTATTTTTGGCATTTTAATATTTGCATTGTTTACCGTAGTAGTCATGACAGGCGAAGGCGGAAGCGTCGCAAATACTTTAAAGACATGGTCATATCTTGTATTCCAATTTACATTTTTTGTTTCAATGGTATTAATATCAAATGATATGGAATATGAAGTGATCAAAATTGAAGCTTTGGAGTTTGTTACGCTTTTATGCATGACAGTATTTAATGTTCTTGCAACAGTGACATCATATGGCAGGGACAAAGTAACCGGTGAAAGGGGTAAATCAATTAAAATTGCCGGTTATATAGTTAATGGATTTTTGATGATTTTTGCGCTTTCCTTCATGTTTGACTGTGAAACAACATGGATACATGCATTGCTTATTGCCCTATCAATTGCCATATTTATGCTTAATTCAGTTAGATTTATTAAAGGTAAGCAAAATGTTGCCATTGATATTTATCTGGGATTAAAATTTACCGTTTTACTACTTTGTATACTTGGTTCATACGATGCAAAGTCGTATTTCATAAGTGTATTTTTATTTATATTGGCTATAGCATGTATAACCGTAGGCTTTGGATTTAAACGAAAACCACTCAGAATATATGGACTTGTTCTCACGCTAATCAGTGTGTTGAAGCTTATAATTTTTGATATCAATTATGACAACAGCTTCGGAAGAGCATTAAGCCTTTTTGTTTCGGGATTGTTGTGCTTCGGAATAAGTATTTTATATAATCAGGTTGACAAAAAAATAAGCAAGGATACAGAATAACATAAAATATACCAATTGAAAAAAGTGAAATAATGGTCTATTCTAGACATAATTATAAAAAAACAGAAGAGGATACGGATATGAAAGCACTTATTTTAAATTCCGGGATGGGAAGTAGAATGGGGGAGATTACTTCACAGCATCCCAAATGTATGACTGATATTTCATCTACTGAAACAATAATCAGTCGTCAGTTAAAACAGCTTTGCGACATTGGAATTACAGAAGCGGTAATAACAACAGGACCTTTTGAACAACAGCTGATAGAATATTGTAATGGGCTTGAATTGCCAATTAATATTAGCTTTGTAAACAATGCAGTATTTAAGGATACAAATTATATTTATTCGATTTATCTTGCCAGGGATTTTCTTGATGATGACATTTTGCTTATGCACGGCGACCTTGTATTTGAAAATGAAGTGCTTGACCTGATTCTTGAATCAGAGAGCAGTTGTATGACGGTAAGCTCAACGCTGGAGTTACCGGAGAAGGATTTCAAGGCTGTTGTCGAAAATAACAGAATTAAAAAGGTTGGTATAGAATTTTTTGAAAATGCCATGGCAGCACAGCCGCTTTATAAAATAAAGAGGGCAGACTGGCTTGTATGGTTAAATAATATCGTTAAATTCTGTGAGAATGATAACAGAAAATGCTATGCGGAAAATGCATTTAATGAGGTTTCGGATGAAGCCTGTATAGAAATATGCGATGTAAAGGATATGTTGTGTAACGAGATAGACAATCCTGAAGATTTAGAAGCTGTAAGCAGGAAATTAAAGGAAGTAAAAAAGAGAATAGTATACATGTCATTTTCTACGGATATGCTTCACAGCGGACACATTGATATAATAAAAAAAGCTTCCAGATACGGAAAGCTTATAATCGGTGTTTTATCTGACGAAGCGGTTGCAAGCTACAGAAGATATCCTCTTATGCCATGCGAGGAGAGAATGTCACTTCTAAGAAATGTAGTGGGCGTTTCAAAGGTTGTTGAGCAAAAAACACTTAGCTATAGGGATAATATACTAAAATATAAGCCAAATGTAATTGTTCACGGTGATGACTGGGTAGACGGAATTCAAAAGCCTGTAAGGGATGAGGTTATAGCACTTCTTGAGGAATATGGCGGAAGACTTGTGGAATTCCCGTATTCAAAGGACAGAAAATATGAAGAATTAGACAAGAGAGCAAGAGCTGAGCTTGCGCTTCCTGATATGAGAAGAGCACGTCTAAGAAAAATAATAAACATGAAGAAAACAATTTCCGCCATTGAGGCTCATAGTGGTATTACAGGGCTTATTGCGGAAAAAACAGTTGTGTATAAGGATGGAGAAGCAAACCAGTTCGACGCAATGTGGGTAAGCTCATTATGTGATTCTACTGCAAAGGGTAAACCTGATATTGAGCTTGTAGATATGACTTCAAGATTTAGAACAATTGATGATATTATGGAGGTTACAACAAAGCCTATTATATTTGACGGAGATACAGGCGGACTTACAGAACATTTTGTCTACACTGTTAGAACACTTGAGAGAATGGGCGTTTCCATGATTATTATCGAGGATAAAACCGGACTTAAGAAGAATTCATTGTTTGGGACAGAGGTGGAACAGACACAGGATTCCATTGAGAATTTTTCTGCTAAAATAACTGCCGGCAAAAAAGCTCAGAAAACAGCTGATTTTATGATTTGTGCCAGAATTGAAAGCCTTATATTAGAGCGTGGAATGGAAGATGCACTTGAACGTGCATTTGCGTTTGTAAAGGCGGGTGCTGATGCTGTTATGATTCACAGCAGGAAGAAGGAGCCGGACGAAATATTTGAGTTTGTTGAAAAATTCAGAGCCAAAGATAAAAACACTCCTATAGTTGTTGTGCCGACTTCATTTAACACAGTGACAGAGCAGGAGTTTAAAGAACGCGGAGTAAATGTTGTAATATATGCAAATCAGCTTACAAGAAGCGGATTCCCTGCAATGCAAAAAACAGCGGAGACAATTCTCGCTAATCACAGAGCCAAAGAGGCTGATGATATGTGTATGTCAATAAAAGATATTATTACTTTGATTCCTGATGGAGAATAAAAATGGAGCAGATTATCGTAAGAAATAACATTCTTGATGCAATCGAGGATTATACGGAAAAGAAACATATAAATAAAATTTTACTTGTATGCGGACATTCATTAGAAAAATATGGGCTTGGTCAAAAATTGATTAATAATCAGAAAATAGCCTGCGTATTTCAGGAGTTCACACCAAATCCAAAATACGAGGAAGTATTAAAAGGCGTGAAAGCGTATAAGTCTGCCGGATGCGACAGTATTATTGCTGTGGGCGGCGGAAGTGCAATGGATGTTGCAAAAGCAATTAAGGCTTTTGTTTCAATGCCGGAAGGAGTTAACTTTCTTGAAGAGGAAATAAAGGACAATGGCATAGTTTTTATGGCTGCACCCACTACATCAGGTACGGGAAGTGAAGCTACCAGATTTTCTGTAATTTATAAAGATGGTGTAAAACAATCTGTTGAACATGTTAGTCTGCTTCCGGAGCTTGTTTTGATGGAAGCTAAATTCCTTGACAAATTGCCTGTATATCAGAAAAAAACGACGATGCTAGATGCCTTGTGTCATGCAATAGAAAGCTTTTGGTCAATTAATTCCAATGATACAAGCAAAGAGTATTCTGTTAAGGCAATTAAAATGATTAAAGAAAATTATAGAGGATATTTAGATAATTTGCCTGAATCAAACAAGTCGATGCTTGAAGCTGCATTTATTGCAGGACAGGCTATTAATATTACAAAAACGACGGCAGCACACGCAATGTGTTATAAAATTACTACTGTTTTTAATTTACCACATGGACATGCCGCTGCACTTTGTTTAAAGGCTGTCTGGGAATATACGGGTAAGCTTGCGAAGGAAGCTTGTGATGAAAAACTCATTAAAACTTTAAATGAGCTTGAAGAAATAATAAGCTTAAATGATTACAGAAAATTGCTTGATGAATTACAAATTCAATTTGAATATTCTTTAAGCAAAGAACAGCTTGATATGCTGTCACAATCAGTAAATGCAGACAGATTAGGTAATCATCCTGTAAAGCTTGATACAGCTACTCTAAGAAAAATGTATTCTGATATAAGTAAGTGAAATTCAATAGTAAATTACGGACTAAAAAATAGTTTAGTCTAAGCTAAAATGAAAAACTAATACTAAAAAAACGCATCATAAGATGCGTTTTTTTAGTAAGTAAGTATTAATAACTGTATTTTGTAGATTCAATAATTGAAGTTAACATTGAACCGCCGCCTACTACTAAATTGATAATGATTCCTATTGCACCAAGAGCGCCAAATACAATACCTACGATAGCACATATCTGTGATGCCTTATCAGCACCCTCTAATGCACCTGATTCTTCAGCAATCTTCTTATAGAAGACAAGTGATACAATACCTGCTGCAAGACCGATGATTGAAAGGAAACCACAGCAACATCCAAGAACACCACAACCCACAGCAACAAAACCACATATTAAAGCAGCCATTTCCTTGCCGTTTCTTTCTTTCTTTGGAGCCTGAGCAGATGTTGAGTTCTGTACATTTGCTTCGTTATTGTAAACATATGCATCATTTGCCTGCTGAGTATAAGCAGTGTTATCAGGTGTATAACCCTGATTAGCGTACGGATCTGTATATCCACCGGCATTGTAATTATTTTGATTCATTTCGTCACTCATTTAATAAACCTCCTAGCATATTAATTACTTTAAAGAGTATTCTATAATAAATAGTCAGAAATTGCAAGCTTTAGAATGTACTGCCCAATCAACAATACCAAAGCTGTAATCCACATCCAATTATGAATTTTAAGCCCGTGTATACGATTTTTTGTAATATCCTGTAACAGATGAGTAACAAAAAATACAGAGTACATGATAATAATATAGACAGCGAAGGCGTGATAATAAATTGCTTTAATAAAATGCCCCTGAAAAAAATTAATGGTAGCTCTTGTTCCGCCGCAGGCAGGGCATGGGATTCCTGTTAATTTGAGCATATTACATTCGAACAAATGCCCCAAATTATATTTCGTAATAAGTATATATAACAAAATAAAGCCTATAATTAAAGCAAGCAAAAACGGAATACTTATATAAAACAGTCCATGTTCAGCCTCTGTATTAAATGCGTTTGTAATAAATGCTCCAAATTTAGTGCGAGGTTTTTTACCGGCATTAGATGTATTGTCATTGTCTGCAATTTTTTTGTTATCATTATTATTTTTTAATTTGTTGTTTTTCATAATCATCATTTCCCGGATAAAGCTTCATATTTTACATTAGTCCTTTGTTAGTTGAAGCTTCTCATTTTTATACCCTTGGCACCGCGCTTCGCAATTTTGATTTTTGTGAAAGGAACCAATTGCTCTTTGTGGAGAAATTCATCCTTTACGCTTCCGCAATATGCTTCTGTAAGCTCGTCATTTTCGGTAAGACCGATTAATTTTACGCCTCCGGCACTTCTGCCGCGGGTTGGAATTTCGTTACATGCGACTCTTAGATAATAGCCGTCTTTTGTACAACATACAACAAAGTCACTTTCAAGGCATGGTGCAACAAGACAGAAGGTTTCGTTTTCTTTTCCAAAGCTAATCATTTTTCTTGTGACATCAAAATTGGAACCTTCGACACGCTTTGCCAGTCCGTCTGAGTTTGCAAATACAAGTGTCTGCGTAGCAATTTGCTCAATGGAACCCATGAAAGGTATGTTTTCGTCTCCGTTCATATTACAGAAGTCAAAAATCTGAATACCCTTGTCGGACAGTCGTCCAAGCAGACCGCCACTGTCTTTTTTACCTTTTGCAACATTCTTTTTAGCCTGCTGCTTTATTATGTCTGCAACCTTTATAGTGTACATATTGCCGTTGTCGGTAAATATACCTATACGGTCAGTATTGCTGCATATGAAAGAATGTCTGTAATCGTTTTTGATTTGCTCAACATTTTTGTTGTAGACAGAATCATCGATAACCTTGATATAGAAGAAACGGTCCAGTAAAACTGCAACATCCTTTGCCACCTGTTCAGGTGCTTTTATCTTGATTTCCTGGAATTTTGCAATCTTTGTTCTTCTTGGAAGTGCATGCTTTTCTTTGATTTCCTGCATATCACTGATCATCTGGGCAAGCATTTTCTTCTCGTCTTTGAGCAGGGAAGTGTATTTCTTTATTTTCTTTTCAGCATCAGCAAGCTCCTTTTTTAGCGCAAGTACTTCCAATCCGATAAGTCTTTGCAACCTCATTGCAAGAATTGCATCTGCCTGCTTCTCCGTAAAACGAAGCTCTCTTGCATCAAGCTCTGAGCCTTCAAATCGGAATTTTATTTTTGAAGTATCTCCGTGTATGAGACAATTTCTGGCGTCTGCCGTATTTTTGGCACCACGAAGTATTTCGATAATTAAATCTATACAGTCGACTGCTTCTATGAGACCTGACTTTATTTCTTTAGTGTCTTCTTCAGCAGCAAGAAGCTTAGTGTATTTTGTATTATAAATCTCCTTTTTAAATGCGGAATAAAGCTCAAATATACGTTTAAGCCCCATAACTTCAGGTTTTCCGTCGTTAATGCAATTTATATTTACACCAAATGTGTCTTCAAGGCCGGCTTTCTTATATAAAATGTTTATGATGTTTTCTATTTCTTCCTCAGAAGTACCTTTCTTCACATCGATGCAAAGGCATTCACCGTTTTTGTCACCACGGTCAGCGATGTCCACAACTGCAGGAAGCTCTCTGTTTCTTACCAAGGCTGCCACATTGTCAAGGAATGAGGCAGTTGAACCGATCATGGTTGTTGGTATTTCGGTTATACAGATTGATTTTCTGCCGTATCCGATGTCTCTTATTTCTACCTTGCCTCTGACTTTGATTTTTCCGAGACCTGTCGAGTACACATTTAACAAATCTTCTCTTGAGGCGTTTATTATACCTCCCGTAGCAAAATCCGGTCCCGGCATTATATCGAGAAGTTCATCAAGTGAAATGTCAGGATTTTGCATATAAGCGGAAAGTGCATCGACAACCTCGCCTAGATTGTGTGTAGGAATATTTGTAGCCATACCAACGGCAATACCTGTAGAACCTGATATTAACAGGTTTGGAACCTGAAATGGTAAGAATGTCGGTTCTGTTTCGGTACCGTCAAAGTTTGGTACAAAGGAATCCTTGAAGTATGAAATATCCTTCATACAGGCATCTTCTGTATATTCGGAAATTCTCGCTTCGGTGTAACGCATTGCTGCTGCGCCTGAGCCGTCTACAGCACCGAAATTTCCGTGTGGGTCGACTAATGGAATAGCCATTTTCCAGTTTTGTGCCATATTTACGAGGCCCTCATAGATTGAGCTGTCTCCATGCGGATGATATTTACCCATTGCATCACCGACAATACGGGCACATTTTCTGTGAGGAGTGTTTGATTTGGTAAGCTCGCTTAAAGTGTATAAAATTCTTCTTTGAACAGGCTTAAGACCATCTCTTACATCAGGAAGAGCACGGTCTGTTATAACTGAGAGTGCATAGTCAATATATGACTGGCCCATCTCATCGTTGTAATCAACTGATATTATTTTTTCAGGCATTGTGCTTCTCCTTTCTATGAATCTATTACGGCGTCTCTTGCATGCTCGCTTATATATTCCTTACGTGGCTGTACTTCACTGCCCATAAGAATTTGTGTAAGTGAATTGGACTCGATAATGTTGTCGATAGAAACCTGCTTTAATTTTCGTGTTTCAGGATTCATTGTTGTTTCGTACAATTGATCTGCATCCATCTCACCGAGACCTTTGTATCTTTGAATAGTAAATTTCTTTGTGTGTGTCTTTCTGTATTTTGCCAATTCGTCATCGGAATATAAGTATTGTATATTTTTTCCTTCTCCTACTCTGTAAAGAGGAGGAATAGCTATATAAATATGGCCTTCGTTAATAAGCTCAGGAAAGAATCTGTAAAAGAATGTCAGCAGGAGAGTGGCAATGTGAGCACCATCCACGTCCGCATCGGTCATAATTATAATCTTTCCGTAATTAAGCTTGGATATATCAAAATCATTTCCGTAGCCGGAGAGAAAACCACAGCCGAAAGCATTTATCATTGCCTTGATTTCGGCATTTTCCAAAACCTTGGAAACTGTTTTTTTCTCAACATTTAAAATTTTTCCTCTAAGAGGAAGTATAGCCTGATATTTACGGTTACGTGCCGTTTTAGCTGAACCGCCCGCAGAATCACCCTCTACAATAAAGATTTCACATTTATCGGCTTCGTTTGATTCCTGCTTTGCGAGCTTGCCGTTTCCTTCAAATGAAAATTTATTAATGTTTATTTTAGATTTTTCGAGAGCTTTTTTCTTTGACAATGCAATTGCTCTGTCAGCAATATCTTTGAGAACATCGTAATTTCTGTCGAAATATAATGTGAGCTGTTCCTTTACGATATCGTCTACCGCCTTAGTCACATCGGTATTTGAAAGCTTTGTTTTTGTCTGTCCTTCAAATTGAGGGTCCGGATGCTTAATCGAAATAATAGCCTGCATACCTGCTCTTGTGTCAGGTCCGCTTAAATTCATGTCCTTTTCCTTCAAAAGACCAAGCTCATTACGTGCATAATTATTTATAAGCTTTGCAAAGCCTGATTTGAAACCTGCAACGTGAGTTCCGCCTTCCGGATTAGTAATATTATTTGTGAAACCGATAATATTTTCCTCGCCGTCCTCAGTCATAAGAAAGGCTATGTCACATGATATTCCGTCTCTTTCTCCCGAAAATGAAATGACAGGTGAAGTGAGTGTAAGCCCCTCTGAAATATCTTTTACGAATGATGATAAACCGCCCGGCTGATGAAATGTTACAGGCTCTTCACCGTCTCTTTTGTTGTGGAATGTAATGGTTAATTCCGGATTAAGGTATGCTGTTTCTTTGGCACGCTGTCTGATTGCCGAGGCTTTAAATTTTGTAACCTCAAATATTGTATCATCAGGATAAAGCGTTACCGTTGTTCCCGTTTCTTTACCTTTTATTTTTGTCTTTGGAAGCATGCCGTCAACAAGCTCGGTTGTTGGGGTGCCACAGCTGTAGCTGTCCGTATATAAATCCGTCACGCTTTACTTCTACGACAAGCTTTTTGGAAAGGGCATTTACTACGGCAGAACCAACACCGTGGAGACCGCCGGATATTTTATATGTGTTTGAATTGAACTTTCCGCCGGCATGAAGAACCGTATAAACGACTCTTTCTGCAGGAATTCCTTCTGTAGGGTGTATATCAACCGGAACGCCACGACCATCATCTGAAACAGTGGCAGAACCGTCTTCATTTATGCTTACATATATGTTATTGCAAAAGCCTGCAAGGTGTTCATCTACAGAATTGTCAATAAGCTCCTGAATGAGATGATTAAGACCTGCACGACCTGTGTTTCCTATATACATACCGGGGCGCAGTCGCACCGGTTCAAGTCCCTTAAGGACCTCAATGTTTTTTGCATTGTATGCCATTTGTTATTTCCCTCCAATTGTCCGCGTCATTATATGTAAAAGACGTGGATTAAATCAATGAAAAAGTCCGTCTATATAAATAAGCGGACTTAAAATGTCTATGAATACATATTGATTCTTCTGATGTGCCTTTCGTCATTTGAAAATGGAGTATCAACAAATGCGTCAACAATCATAAGAGCAAGTCCGGGACCTATTGTCCTTGCACCCATACAAAGTACATTTGCATTATTGTGCTCCTTCGTAGCTTTTGCAGAGAAGCAATCAGCACAAAGTGCAGCTCTTATTCCGTCAACCTTGTTCGCCGCCATTGACATTCCGATGCCTGTTCCGCAGATAAGAATACCAAGCTCACATTCTTTATTTGCAACTGCTTCGGCAACTGCTTTACCATATACAGGATAGTCGCAGGAAGCTTTGCTGTCGCAGCCGTAATCTTTAACTTCAAAACCTCTTTGCTTAAGATGTTCAATAACCTCAAGCTTTAAATCATAACCACCGTGATCTGAACCTATTGCTATCATAATTTTCTCCTTATTTTTATTTATCATTATTTCATATTAAACATTTATTATGCGTTGTCCCGCCGCTTTCAAAAGCCTGTTCATTATAGCACTTCCAAGTGCACCTTTGTCAAAGGCTTCGCTGAATATAAAATCAGCGGATATGTCGTCACATTGACGTAATATGCCGTATATTCTGGCTGCAACGGTTTCGTCTTTTGAAACGGAGCCGGCTATAAAAATATTTTTGCAATTGTATTTTCCGGAATTTTCTTCGGAAGAAATAATGGCTACGTTGTGACCGGCATTTGTTTTTTCTTTGACAAGGCTGTTTATTTTGTCTATTACAGCCGTGTTATCGTTTGTAATGCTTTCGACTATGGTAAGCTCGCCCTTCGGAGCATAATGTGTATATTTCATACCGGGTGCCTTTGGCTTATAAGCAGCATCCGGACAAACAATTGCCTTATCTGTTGTCACCGGACCTACAATATCTTCAAGCATTTTTTTTGTTACAAAGCCGGGCCTTAGAATAGTAGGTATTTCACCTGTCATATCGACAATAGTGGATTCTATTCCGATACCTACAGCACCTCCGTCAATAATCATGTCGATGCGTCCGTCCATATCTTCCTTAACATGCTCTGCATTAGTAGGCGATGGCCTGCCGGAAGTATTTGCACTCGGAGCGGCAATATAAACACCGCTTTCTTTTATAAGGCTTAGTGCAACCGGATGTGAGGGCATGCGTATTGCAACTGTATTAAGCCCGCCCGTTGTGCCATACGGAACAATATTCTTTTTGGGAAGTATTATTGTAAGCGGACCCGGCCAAAAGGCTTCCATGAGCATAACTGCCTTTTCGGATACATTGTATGCAAGCTCATATACTGCATTTTTATCCGCAATATGAACAATAAGTGGATTGTCACTCGGACGCCCTTTGGCAGCATATATTTTAGCAGCAGCCTCAGCATTCAATGCGTCGGCACCAAGACCATATACAGTTTCAGTTGGAAATGCGACCAAGCCGCCGTTTTGAAGAATAGCTGCTGCCTGTTTTATTGCATCAGCGTTTTCTCCGGATTTAAATATGGTTTTCATTGCCATTTTCCTTCTTTAATTATTGTAAAAAACCATTTTAGATTGTAAAACATAGAAAAAATAAATGCAATAGCTTTCTTGGACAAACATTATATAATGTGGCACAACAGTAATCGTGACAACAAAGCACTGCTGTTGTATAATGTTTTAACGGAGGATTTATTATGTATATCGATAATCATATTTATAAAAATGACATAAATTACGTTGCAAAACTTCCCGTTCCATGGGATAAGCTTGACGAAAAGACGGTTATGCTAAGCGGTGCTACGGGATTGATTGGCAGTTTTTTTGTGGATGTTATTATGGCAAAAAATAATGCGAAGGAAATAAATTGCAATATTATAATTATTTGCAGAGACGAAAAGTCTGCACGTAAGAGGTTTGATGTATATGATGACAGTGGCAAAATAGAATATATTTCTCAGGATATAATAAACAGCATAAGCTGCAATAAAAAGGTGGATTATGTTTTACACCTTGCGAGCAATACGCATCCGATAGCGTATGCGACAGAGCCTGTAAAGACAATTACTACAAATGTTATAGGAACAATGAACATGCTTGAATTTGCTTCAACCTTTGAAAATGCAAGATGTGTATTTGCTTCAAGCAATGAAATTTATGGAGAAAACAGAGGCGACACAGAGCTTTTTGATGAGTCATATCTCGGTTATATCGACTGCAATACGTTAAGAGCGGGATATCCGGAAAGTAAGCGTTGTGGCGAAGCCTTGTGTCAGGCGTATATAAAAGAGAAAAACTTAGATGTTGTGATAGCAAGATTTACAAGAAGCTTTGGTCCGACAATGAAGCTTGATGATTCAAAAGCATTGTCACAATTTTTGAAAAATGCATTGGCAAAAGAAGATATTGTGCTTAAAAGTGAAGGTAATCAATATTATTCATACACATATGTGGCGGATGCTGTTGCGGGACTTGTTTACGTTATGCTTTTGGGAGAAACAAAAGAAGCATACAACATAGCAGACGAAGCGGGAGATATAACCTTAAAAAAATTGGCAGGAATAATAGCTGAAAAAGCCGGAACTAAAGTAGTATTTGACCTGCCTGATGCTGTTGAACAGCAGGGCTTTAGTAAAGCGACAAAGGCAAGGCTTGACGGCAGTAAGCTTAAAAGCCTCGGATGGAGACTTAATTACACAATCGAAGAAGGTATTGAAAACACTTTGGCAATTATAAAAAATGAAAACAAATAATTTATTTTAAAACAGAACATAATAATTATGATTTGTAGTTTTAAGAGTTACCTGAAACTACCTAAAAACTACCTAAAATATGGTATATTTTGTTGAAATCAAATAAGAAATAATATATAATTACATTTATGTGTAAATGAGAGTGGGGCATTATACTTATGAGTCGGAAACCGGATAAAGATAATAATAATGCAACCAATCAGATAGTGAAAATGATTTATCTTATTTTCCAGGTTGGATTTACTGTTATATGCACAATTTTTATGTGCATCGGCATCGCATTTCTGATTGATAAATGGTTTCATGTCAATTTGATGATTTTCTTTATTGTATTGGGAGTTCTAGCATCGTTTCGCTCTGCATATATACTCATCAAAAAATTTGTTTCTTTTGAAAATCCGGATGACGAGTATTACAAAATACTCGGGGAACAGAGGAAACCTTTGAGCAGGGACTCAGAATTAGTATCATCTGATTACGATGAATTAAAATTACCGGACGAAAAGGATGCACCGTAAAATAAATCATGGAAGCAAAAAATGTATTAAAACAATTGTATGTCGGCTTGGCAATATACGGACTTGTATTTATGGTAATAGGTCTCATTTTTGTACGACCTGCATGGATATTTGCAATTTCCCTTGTTGTTGGCATTGGTGCGGCATGTCTGGTTTTGTTTAACATGTACGACACGTTGGACAAAGCACTTTTAAGAGAGCCTGATAAAGCAAAAGGATATGTGACACTTCATTCGATATTGAGATTGGCAGGTGCAGCGGCACTCATGGCAATAGCAATAAAGATAAGCTGGGCATCTTTTGTCGGTGTTACGGTTGGACTTTTGGGAGTTAAGGTTTCAGCTTTAATAAATCCGTTTATTCGAAAATATATTTTCAAAGAACAGGCAGATAATGAGAATGAAAATCATTCTTAAAATAAATAGCATTGATTATTAATGCGACAAAAATCTAAAAAGGAGGGTGAACTTATGCAAAATGGCTTCGCCTTGGGAATTGATGCGATTTTATTCGAGGAAAAGCAACCGGATTTCTACATCAAAGAGCTTTTTCCAATCAATTTCTTTGGCAATACGGTATATATTACCACCACCCATGTTTGTACTCTTATTATAGTTGCAGTTATTATGATTCTCACACTTGCAGCTCGGGCAAGCGTATTAAAAAAGAGTGCCAAGCCAAGCTTGTTTGCAACAGGCGTGGAAATGGTCATAGGGCTTTTGATAAGCTTCGTGGACAGTACAATGGGTAGTAAACCCGGTAAGAAATATATCAATTATATCGGTACCTTGTTTTTATTTGTATTTTTATCAAATATTTCAGGTTTGTTCGGACTTAGACCGCCGACGGCTGATTATGGTACAACCCTTTGTATTGCACTCATAACATTTGTGATGATTCAATATGCTGCGATAAGATATAAGAAGCTGGGAATGATAAAGGATTTGTTTCAACCTGTTTTTATCTTTTTCCCAATCAATGTTATCAGTGAATTTGCCACACCGGTTTCGCTGTCACTTCGTTTGTTTGGTAACGTAATTGCAGGTACGGTTATGATGGCTCTTTATTACGGTCTTATGCCACTTTGGACTAAATTTGGTATTCCGTCAGCATTACATGTGTACTTCGATTTGTTCTCAGGAGCAATTCAGGCTTATGTATTCTGTATGTTGACTATGGTATTCGTCTCAGACAAGAGAGACGGCAAATAAATTATAACGGAGGAATTTAAAATGGATATTAATATTGAAGGATTAATTGGTGCAGCATCTGCAATCGGTGCAGGTATTGCGGTTTGTTCAGGTATTGGTTCAGGTATTGGTCAGGGTATCGCTGCAGGTTACGGTGCTTCAGCAGTAGGACGTAATCCGGGTGCAAGAGGTACAATCATGTCAACAATGCTTCTTGGACAGGCAGTTGCAGAGACAACAGGTCTTTACGGACTCGTTGTTGCATTGTTGCTTATGTTCGTAAAGCCTTTCGGTAAGTAAGAATAAAGAATAGCTGTAGATAAGCTGCAGTAAACCGTAAAGGAGGATGAATTGTGACAGGTTTAAGCATGTTTGGTAATGCAAGTGTCGCACTTCTCACAGAGGAAGCAGGACGTATTTTTGGACTGGATGTTCAATTACTTTTTGATATTCTTGTTCAGGGCTTTGCAGTATTTTTCTTATTTATCTTTGTAGGATTTCTTCTGATAGATCCTGTCAGAAAGATGCTCGAAGACAGACAAAATAAGATAGCAGATGATATTGCAAGTGCCCAAAAGGACAGAGAGGATGCGGCTAAACTCAAGGAAGAGTATGATGCAAAAATAAAAGATGCAGACTCTGAGGTGAGTGAAATGCTTTCAGCAGCCAGAAAGAAAGCTCTCAAAAATGAAGAGATGATAGTTGCTGATGCAAAGGAAGAGGCTGCCAGAATCATTTCAAGAGCTAATCAGGAAGCTGAATTGGAAAAGAATAAGGTTAAGGATGAAGTTAAGCAGGAAATCATAGGTGTTGCAACTGCAATGGCAGGTAAGTTTGTTGAAGGAACACTTGATGAAGCAAAGCAGGCTGAACTTATCGATGAAACCTTAAAGGAAATGGGTGATGAAACATGGCTAAGCAAGTAGATGCAACCTATGGAAATGCACTCTTCGAGTTGGCAGTAGAAGAAAATAAAATAGATGAGCTTTATGAGCAGACAAAAGAGCTTTTACAAATCATAGATGAAAACAGTGATTTGATAAAACTGCTTTGCCATCCGCACATCGATAAGGAAGATAAGAAAAAGGTAGTTAAAAGTTCGTTCGACGGTCGTATTATGGATGAGCTTACCGGTCTTTTAGTGATGATGGTTGAAAAAGATCATGCACAGAATATAACGGATGTTTTGAACTTTTTCATAAAGCAGGTTAAGCTTGAGAAAAAAATAGGTGTTGTTTATATAACAAGTGCTATAGAACTGAAAGAAGAACAAAAGGTTGCTATAGAAAAGAGATTATTAGAAACAACTGACTATGAAACTCTTGAGCCGGAATATAAGGTTGACAAGAGTCTTATAGGAGGACTTGTAATTAGAATAGAGGACAGAGTCGTAGACAGCAGTATAAAGACTAAGCTCGATTCCATGTCCAAAGTGCTTGCGAAAGCATAATTTAAGGAGAAAGAAGGTGTTTTACGTCCATGAATTTGAAACCAGAGGAAATCAGTTCGGTTATTAAAGAACAGATTAAAAATTATAAAACTCAGTTGGAAACCTCAGATGTAGGAACAGTAATTCAGGTTGCCGACGGTATTGCACGTATTCATGGTCTTGAAAATGCTATGCAGGGCGAGCTCCTTCTCTTCCCTGGGGAAGTATACGGAATGGTACTTAACCTTGAGGAAGACAATGTAGGTGCCGTACTTCTCGGTGATTCAAAGAATATCAACGAGGGCGACATTGTAAAAACAACCGGACGTGTTGTTGAAGTGCCGGTTGGTGACGCGATGCTTGGCCGTGTAGTAAATGCATTAGGACAGCCTATCGATGGTAAGGGTCCTATAGAGACAAATAAGACAAGACAGATAGAGAGAGTAGCATCAGGTGTTATCGCACGTAAATCAGTTGATACTCCTCTTCAGACAGGTATAAAGGCTATCGATGCCATGGTTCCAATCGGAAGAGGACAGCGTGAGCTTATTATCGGTGACAGACAGACAGGTAAGACCGCGATAGCTATTGATACAATAATAAATCAAAAGGGTCAGGGTGTTAACTGTATTTATGTTGCCATCGGTCAGAAGGCTTCTACAGTTGCTAATATCGTTAAGACTCTTACAGAATATGGCGCTATGCAGTATACAACAGTTGTTGCTTCAACTGCCAGTGAACTTGCACCATTACAGTATATTGCACCATATGCAGGATGTGCCATTGGTGAGGAGTGGATGGAGGAA
>CALZHV010000020.1 GCA_945787485.1 uncultured Lachnospiraceae bacterium | reverse complement strand
TATTGTTTTTGCTCGTGGAAGCAATAAGAAGAAAAAAGATTCCACAGGAAAAAGAGGCAATTGTAAATATGATTGGCTTTGCTCTTTTAATCATATTGATGGTAGTAGTATTTTTCAATGATATTAAAAATGTTTTTTTCAGTTAAAATTTACAAGGAGTAAAGGGAAATATGGAGCAGATTAACCACAGATACAATACAAAAAAAGTAAAAATAGGAGATGTTGTCATAGGAGGAGGAAACCCAATTGCAATTCAATCTATGACAAATACTGAAACTTCGGATGTAAAGGCAACTGTGGAGCAGATTTTACGACTCGAGAAAGCGGGTTGTGAAATTATCAGATGCACTGCCAACACAGAAGAGGCAGCATGTGCATTTGACAAAATAAAAGAGCAGGTTCATATCCCTGTAGTGGCAGATATACATTTTGATTATCGTCTTGCTATAAGTGCGGTAATGCATGGTGCGGATAAAATAAGAATAAATCCGGGCAATATCGGTGGCGAGGAAAATCTGAAAAAAGTTGTTGAAGCATGTAAGGCAAAAAATGTGCCGATAAGAGTTGGAGTTAATTCGGGTTCACTTGAGAAATCATTGATAGAAAAATATGGCGGTGTGACTGCAGAGGGAATAGTTGAGAGTGCACTTGATAAAGTCAGTATGATTGAGAAGTATGATTATAATAACATTGTAATCAGCATTAAATCATCAGATGTCATGATGTGTGTCAAAACTCACGAATTAATTGCACAGCAGACATCTTATCCTCTTCATGTCGGTATAACGGAAGCAGGAACCGTGTATTCGGGAAATATTAAATCAGCAGTTGGTTTAGGCATGATATTGGGACAGGGAATTGGCGATACGATAAGAGTATCTCTTACTTGTGACCCTGTAGAAGAAGTTAAAACTGCAAAATTAATACTTAGAACACTTGGACTTAGAAAAGGTGGAATAGAGCTTGTATCATGTCCTACTTGCGGAAGAACTAAAATTGACATGATTGGACTTGCAGCTTCAGTGGAAAATTTAATACAGGAATATGATGATTTAAATATTAAGGTAGCGGTTATGGGTTGTGTTGTGAATGGACCGGGAGAAGCCAGGGCAGATTTGGGCATTGCCGGCGGATGTGGAGAAGGTTTGCTTTTTAAGCATGGACAGATAATAAAGAAGCTCCCACAAGAACAGCTATTGACAGCACTTAAGGAGGAACTGGATAATATACGGAGGGATTAGATGGATAGTAAATTGTTAAGAGATTTATTTCCCAATCTTAAATTAGGAAATGACTTGGATGACCTTGTAGGACAGTCTGAAGTTATTAAGATAACCATGTTCGATAAAGAAAAGAAGATGGTTATTTCTATTTCAAGCAATAATATTATACAAAAAAGCATAATCAACAAACTTGAATCAGTTATAAATGAAAATGTATTTAAAGAACAGGGTATAATTTGTAAAATTGATGAGCATTTTGTGCTTTCCAAACAGTATGATTTGGAGAGCCTTACAAAAGTATACAGGGAAAGCTTTCTTGAAGAACTTAAATACATTAATAGGGTTATGTATAGATTATTGGTTGGAAAAACGTGGAAATGTACGGAAAACAAGCTTGAAATAGAGCTTGACGACAGTTTTTCTGCCGTGAGCTTTTCAAAAGATATAGAAAAATATCTTGCCGATACATACAAAGAAAGATTTGGAATGGATGTTGAAGTTAAGTGTAATTGCGAAGCCGAAAAGGATGACAGTTACAAGGAGGCAAACAGGATAAGACTAAGGAGCGAGGTTAAGGCGATAGACAAAGAGATTGCTGAAATCATGGCTCAAAGAGAACAGGCAGAAGAAATAAAAGAGCTTAAAAATGAACAAAAGAACGGACAGAAGAACAGCCGGAAGGATGCTTTAAACAACGGGCAAAAGAACGGTCAGAAGGAAGAAACAAAACAGGAAGATAAAACAGAAAAAAATATCAAAAACGAATCAAAGCAGGAAACACAGAAAACAGGACAGTTTCAGAACAGAAAAAAAACTGTATCTTCTGACCCTGATGTTTTCTATGGCAGAAACTGCGAAGGCGATGTAGTCCCTATTTCTGATATCTATGACGGCATAGGACCGGTTTGTATGAGAGGTCAGATAATCGGCACTGAAGAAAGAGAAACAAAGTCAGGCAAATTTTTGATGACATATCTGTTTACTGATTTTACGGATACAGTTCCGTTTAAGCTTTTTCTTTCTCCGGAGGACAAGGATGATATTGGTCCGCTTTTAAAGAAAAACGGATTTTATATTGTCAAGGGTGTGCCTCAATATGATACATATGCGAGGGATTTGTGCGTTACGAGTGTGACGGGAATAAAAGCTATAAATGATTTCAGAGAAAAGAGAAATGACAATGCTGTTGAAAAACGTGTAGAGCTTCATATGCATACAGTAATGAGTGAGATGGACAGTGTTGTTGACATAGGGGCAATAATAAAAAGAGCAAAGGATTGGGGACATAAAGCAATCGCCATTACTGACCACGGCTGCGTACAGGCATTCCCAATCGCCAATCATATGGTAAAGCCGGATGAGGATTTTAAAATAATATATGGTGTAGAAGGCTATTTCGTCGATGATTTAAGAGAATTGGTTCGAAATGACAAAGGCTGTGATATTGATTCGAATTATGTGGTTTTTGATATAGAGACAACAGGATTAAGCCCAAAAGACGACAGGATAATCGAAATAGGAGCTGTTAAAATATGCAATGGGGAGATTGTAGATACATTTTCGGAATTCATAAATCCGAAGATGCCTATACCATACAATATTACGCAGCTTACTACGATAACAGATGAAATGGTAATGGACAGTCCGACTGTAGATGTAATTTTACCAAAGTTTCTTGAATTCATTGGTGACTCGATACTTGTTGCGCATAACGCTTCCTTTGACACAAGCTTTATCAAAGAAAATGCTATAAAGATGGGATACAAATATGATTACACGGTTGTAGATACCATGACTTTGGCTCATGTGTTAATTCCTGAGCTTGGAAAGTATACTTTGGACAGACTTTGTAAGCAGTTTAATGTTGCTTTGGAGCATCATCACAGGGCGATAGATGACGCAACTGCAACAGGAAAAATATTCTGCAAAATGCTTGAGCTTGTAAAAGCAAAGAATATAACTACAATTGCCGGTCTTAACGAGTTTGGTAAAAACTCAACGGACACAATAAAAAAAGCAAGGTCGTATCACGGCATTATTCTTGTTAAAAATGAGATTGGAAGGGTAAATCTCTACAGACTTATTTCCGAGTCACACATCAATTACTTTAACCGCAGACCGAGAATTCCAAAAAGTCTGATAAACAAGTACAGGGAAGGACTTATTATCGGTTCAGCATGCGAAGCGGGAGAACTGTACAGGGCTGTTTTGTATAACGAACCGGATGATGAGATAAAAAGATTGTGTGATTTCTACGATTATTATGAAATACAACCGACAGGCAACAATATGTTTTTGCTGGAGGATGAAAAAGCACCTGTAAATACGGTTGAAGACCTTGAGAATATTAACAGAAAGATTGTTGCGCTTGGAGAGAAATTTAATAAGCCTGTTGTTGCAACATGTGATGTGCATTTTCTTGACCCGGAAGATTCCATATACAGAAGTATTATTATGGCGGGAAAAGGCTTTAGCGATGCGGACAGACAACCGCCTCTTTATTTTAGAACTACGGAAGAAATGCTCGAAGAATTTGCATATCTTGGCAGTGATGTTGCAAAAGAGATTGTAATCACCAATACAAATAAAATCTCTGACATGATAGAAAAAATATCTCCGGTAAGACCTGATAAGCAACCGCCAATAATTGAAAATTCGGATGAAACGTTAACACAGATTTGTTACGACAAGGCACATGAAATATATGGACCAAAGCTTCCTGAAATAGTTGTCGAAAGACTTGAGCGTGAGCTTAACTCAATTATTACTAACGGATTTGCGGTTATGTACATAATTGCGCAAAAGCTTGTTTGGCGTTCAAATGATGATGGATATCTCGTTGGCTCGAGAGGCTCGGTAGGCTCTTCATTTGTTGCAACAATGGCAGGTATTACGGAAGTAAATCCTTTGCCGGCACATTACATATGCCCTAAGTGTTATTACACTGATTTTGATTCGGAGCTGGTAAAAGGCTATTCAGGTCAATCAGGCTGCGATATGCCGGATTGTAATTGCCCTAAGTGCGGTTCGTTGATGAATAAGGAAGGCCATGATATACCGTTTGAAACATTCCTTGGATTTAAGGGAGATAAGGAACCGGATATAGACCTTAATTTTTCCGGTGAATATCAGCCTAAAGCTCATGCATATACAGAAGAGCTGTTTGGAAAAGGAAAAGCGTTCAGAGCCGGAACTATTGGTACAATGGCTGAAAAAACGGCATACGGTTATGTTTACAATTATTTTAAGGAGCGTGGCATTGAAAAAAGACGTTGCGAGATGGAAAGACTTGCTGTCGGATGTACGGGTGTAAAACGTACAACGGGACAGCATCCCGGAGGAATGATTGTACTTCCTAAGCATGAAGAAATATATTCGTTTACACCGATTCAAAAGCCTGCAAATGACATGACAACGGATACTATAACTACTCATTTTGAGTACCATTCGATTGATCATAATCTCCTTAAGCTGGACATACTCGGACACGACGATCCTACCATGATCAGAAGACTTGAGGATTTGACAGGCGTGGATGCAAAGACAATTCCTCTTGATGACAAAGAGGTTATGTCACTTTTCCACAATACTGATGCACTTGGAATTGAGCCTGCGGATATTGGAGGAACAAAGCTCGGTTCTCTTGGTATCCCCGAATTTGGAACTGAATTTGCCATGCAAATGCTTATTGATACCAATCCGCAATCTTTTTCTGATCTTGTTAGAATTGCAGGGTTGTCGCACGGAACGGATGTATGGCTTGGAAATGCACAAAAACTCATACAAGAGGGTACATGCGTGCTTTCTTCGGCAATATGTACACGTGATGATATTATGATTTATCTCATCCACATGGGTCTTGAATCCGGTACTGCATTTACGATTATGGAAAGTGTACGTAAGGGAAAAGGTCTTAAGCCTGAATGGGAGGAAGAGATGCTGTCACACGGAGTGCCTGACTGGTATATCTGGTCATGCAAAAAAATAAAATACATGTTCCCTAAGGCTCATGCTGTTGCATACGTTATGATGGCATGGAGAATTGCCTATTTCAAGGTGAATTATCCGCTTGCATATTACACGGCTTTCTTTAGTATAAGAGCATCAGCTTTTGATTATAAGCTTATGTGCAGGGGTAAAGAAGAGCTTGAAAGACAAATGGAAATAATAAAAAAGAAGGATAAAAATGAGCAGACTGCAAAGGACAAAGATACACTAAAGGATATGAAGATTGTTCAGGAAATGTATGCAAGAGGCATAGAGTTTATGCCTATAGATTTGTACAAATCGGATGCACACAGATTCCAAATTGTAGACGGCAAGATACTGCCTTGCTTTTCAGCTTTGCCGGGAATGGGAGAAAAGGCTGCAGAACAACTTCAGGAAGCTGCTGCTGAGGCACCGTTCATGTCAAAGGAAGATATAAGAACGAGAGGAAAAGTATCAAAATCAATTCTTGATGATATGGATGAAATGGGTTTGCTAAACGGACTTTCGGAAACAAATCAATACGATTTCTTTGATTTGCTTAATTGATAATATAAGGCGAATATAATTCGAATAAAGAGTTGATATTTTATGGCTTATATATTATTATAGGACTATATGTTTTAAAGGACGTGATGAAATGAATAATCAAAATACTCAGGATATAGGAATTATCAGAGAGACTATGATAGAGGTGCCGGATATACTTGCACAGGTATATGAAGCTCTTTCTGAGAAAGGCTATAATCCTACAAGTCAGATTGTCGGATATGTTATGAGTGGTGATCCGACATATATTACAAGTTATAAAAATGCAAGAAGTCTTATTATGAAGGCTGAAAGAGACGAAATAATAGAAGTGCTTTTGGAAAATTATATTGAAACACGATTAAAGTAATAAATACATTAGTTTTGTTTCATATAAAAGGTGATTTAAATTGAGAACGATAGGACTTGATTACGGAACTAAAACAGTGGGTGTGGCTATAAGTGATGAAAATCGAATTATAGCCCAGCCTCTTGTTACGATTGAAAGAACCCATGCCAATAAGCTTAGACAGACATATGCGGCTATAGAGAGAATAATTGCTGAAAATGATGTCGATACTATTGTATTGGGATTACCAAAGAACATGAATAATACAGAGGGAGAGCGAGTGGAAGATACCAGGATTTTCAAAGAAAATCTTGAACGAAGAACAGCACTTCCTGTTATTTTTGTGGATGAAAGACTTACTACGATGGAAGCTGACAGAATACTTGAGTCAACAGGCGTAGCATCAAAAAACAAAAAACAATATATTGATAAAATGGCTGCGGCTATTATTTTACAGACATATCTCGATATGCAAAGCAACAATAAAAAATAAAATACCATACATATTTTAATGTATCTAAGAAACGGCAAATAATTATTCAGAGGTAAAAATATGAGCGAAAATATGGATAACAATGTTAAAAATGACATAGATGAAGAAATAGAAACAATTGTATTCGATACAGATGAAGGACAGGTTGAATTTTATATCCTCGAGGAGACAAAGCTTGCAGGAGAAAATTATATATTGGTAACAGATGAATTAGAGGGTGAGGAAGGAAGTTTTCTTATACTGAAGGAAGATGGCAGTGATGATGACTTCGTTTCTTATTCTATTGTTGAGGACGAGAAAGAAAACGAAGCGTTAATTTCAATATTTAACGAATTACTTGATGATATTGATTTGGAGGTATAATTTTGAATAAAAACACAAATAAGCCGGTAAAAATCATTCCATTGGGCGGATTGGAACAGATTGGAATGAACATTACCGCTATAGAGTATGAGGATAGTATTATAGTAATAGACTGTGGATTATCCTTCCCTGAGGATGAGATGCTTGGTATTGATTTGGTAATACCTGATGTGACTTACCTTAAGGATAATGCCGATAAGGTAAAAGGTCTTGTTGTAACTCATGGACATGAGGATCATATAGGTGCTATTCCTTATGTGGAAAATGAGATTAATATGCCTATTTATGCTACAAAGCTTACAATGGGACTTATCGAACACAAATTAAGAGAACATAACAATCTCAATAATACAAAAAGAAAGATAGTAAAGCACGGACAGATTATCAATCTTGGTTGCTTTAGAATAGAATTTATAAGAACTAATCATTCGATTGTAGATGCAGCTGCATTGGCAATATATACTCCGGCAGGAATAATAGTCCATACCGGAGATTTCAAGGTTGACTATACACCTGTATTCGGCGAGGTAATTGACCTTCCAAGATTTGGCGAGCTTGGAAAGAAGGGTGTTCTTGCACTTATGGCAGACTCAACAAATGTCGAAAGACCGGGATATACACAATCTGAGAAAACCGTAGGCAAAACATTTGATAATTTATTTGCTGAAAACAAAGAACACAGAATTATTATAGCTACATTTGCATCAAATGTTGACAGAGTTCAGCAGATAATAAATTCTGCATACAAATATGGCAGAAAGGTAGTGGTCGAGGGAAGAAGTATGGTAAATGTAATACAGACCGCTTCTGAACTTGGTTATATAAATATTCCGGACAAAACGCTTATTGAAATTGAACGTATAAACAGTTATCCGGATGAACAGATTGTTCTAATTACAACAGGAAGCCAGGGCGAAAATATGGCTGCATTGTCACGTATTGCAGCTTCAATACACAGCAAAATTACAATCAAACCGGGAGACCTGGTAATATTCTCATCTAATCCTATACCGGGTAATGAGAAAGCTGTATTCAAGGTGATAAACGAGCTTGAGCTTAAAGGTGCACATGTAGTATTCCAGGATACGCACGTATCAGGACATGCCTGTCAGGAAGAACTAAAGCTAATGTATGCATTGACAAAGCCAAAATATGCGATTCCTGTCCATGGCGAATACAGACATTTAAAGAGACATGCAGAGCTGGCAGTAGAAATGGGCATTCCAAAGGAAAATGTCAAGATAATGTCTACAGGTGATGTTCTTGAGGTTTCTGAGGATGTGTTCGAAGTGACCGGAAGAGTACAGGCACAGGGAATTATGGTCGATGGTCTTGGAGTTGGAGATGTTGGCAATATAGTATTAAGAGACAGACAACAGCTTTCACAAAACGGACTGCTTATTGTCGTTGTTACGTTAGAGAAAGAAAGCGGTCAATTAATAGCCGGTCCGGATATTGTATCAAGAGGCTTTGTATACGTTAGAGAGTCAGAAAACCTTATGGAAGAATGTAAAGATGTTGTTTATGATGCCATGGAGGAATGTTTCTATAACGGTGTTAATGACTGGAGCAAGATAAAGACAACTATCAAGGATGCACTCAGTGATCTTTTGTGGAAGAGAACAAAACGTAGTCCGATGATACTGCCTATTATTACAGAGGTATAGAATATGAAGGATGTATTAGCACAAAGCGCTCTTTTGAATCAGAATATAAAAGACTCAAAAGAATATAAAACATATATGGAAACCAAAATAAAGTTGTATGAGCATCCGGAATTATGTGATAAACTTAAGGAGTTCAGACATCTTAATTACGACCTTCAGAATCAGGAGGGAGTAAACAACTATGATTCGGTAACACGACTTGTAAACCAGTATGATGATATGCTGCATAATTCTGTTGTAACTGATTTTCTCAAAGCTGAACAACAATTATGTAAGGATATGCAGATGGTTTTCAATGCAATAACAGATGGATTGGAGTTTGATTTGGTAGATGAGTGATAATGTAAAAAACAAGAGCAAAAAAAAGAAAAAAAAGAATACTGATGAAATTGTAAGAAAATGGCTCAAAAGATGTGCAGGCTTTACCGGAAGCCTACTTATAAATCTTATTATTGTTTTTTTGATAATAAAAGTATTTTCTTATTCATTTAATTTTACATACAGTATTTTCGGAGATGTTGCAAAAGAGCCTATTTCAAGAGATTATAAGGTTATAGAAATACCTGCAGACTCATCAACTTTGGAGATTGCCACGGCACTTGAAGAGGGTGAGATAATTGATGACAGATATGCATTTTTTGCAAAGATAAAAGTAAAGGGCTGCGCAAATGAGATAGTTGCAGGCCAGTACGGATTATCACCTTCCATGAATTTTGATGAGATATTGGAGATAATATGTCATCAAAACCAGGATGAAGAGGAAGAGGAATAACATAATGCAGGGCGTTAAAAATATAGACAGGATATCATCGTTTGTGCAATCATTTTACATAGATGATGAAGGAAGGCTTGGAGAAATATATAAAGAGGCAAAAAATAATAATGTACCTGTCATAAGACCGGAAACAAGAGAATTATTAAAGACACAGCTTCTCATAAAAAAACCTGCAAACGTTCTTGAAATCGGTACGGCTGTCGGATATTCGGCACTTTTTATGTCGGATTACATTGCTTGCGACGGCGTGATAACGACTATTGAATTAGACGAGGAAAGATATAATATTGCAAAAGAAAATATCAAAGCTATGAACAGGGAAGAAAAAATCGTTTCGCTTAAGGGCGATGCGGCAGAGGTTTTGAAAACCTTACCTCGTGATAGCTTTGATTTTGCATTTGTGGATGCTGCTAAAGGTCAATACATATATTATCTTGAGAGCCTGTTTGAATTGGTAAAAAAAGGCGGTGTTATTTTCTCGGATAATATTTTACAGGAAGGAGATGTGTTGGAATCACATTTTACCGTTGATAAACGAAACAGAACCATTCATGACAGGATGAGAGAATATTTGTATGTACTTACACATGATGAAAGATTGGAAACAGCGATATTGTCTGTGGCAGACGGTGTTGCAATATCATATGTCAAATAATTATTTAATCGGAGAATAATATGCATAATAACAATAATGAAACAGTATACAGATTGAAATCGGGAAAAAAACCGGAGCTTCTTATTCCGGCAGGAAACCTTGATGTTTTAAAGGTTGCTATTGACTACGGCGCCGATGCTGTATATATTGGCGGTCAGAAATTTGGACTTAGGGCGAAAGCTGATAATTTTTCAATCGAAGATATGATTGAGGGTGCTGATTATGCACACAATGCAGGAGCTAAGCTTTATGTAACTGTAAATATTTTTGCTCATAACGATGATATTGAGGGTGTGAAGGATTATTTTAATACAATAAAGGAATCCGGACTTGAAGAAAAAATAGATGCTTTCATAATATCGGACCCCGGTATTTTTACGCTGGCAAAGAAAATGCTTCCGGGAATAGATATTCATATAAGCACACAGTCAAACAATACAAATTATCTGACATATAATTTCTGGCATGATATGGGAGCAACAAGAGTTGTTGCAGCGAGAGAACTCTCACTTAACGAGATAGAAACAATAAGAAACAACATACCTGATGATATGGAAATAGAAGCATTTATGCATGGTGCAATGTGTATATCATATTCGGGAAGATGCCTTTTGAGCAGTTATTTTACCGGAAGAGATGCCAACAAGGGAGCATGCACACATCCGTGCAGATGGAAATATTCCATAGTTGAAGAAAAGCGTCCGGGAGAATATCTTCCTGTTGAAGAAGATGACAGAGGAACATATATTTTCAACTCGAAGGACTTGTGTATGATTGAATACATACCGGAGATGATAAAGGCAGGTATTGATTCGTTCAAAATTGAAGGAAGAATGAAGACTGCCTTGTATGTTGCGGTCGTTACGAGAACATACAGACAGGCAATAGATGATTATTACAAGGATGCAAAGCTCTACAAATCGCGTATGGACTATTACAGAGAAGAGATTTCCGCATGCACATACAGACAATTTACAACAGGCTTTTATTTCCATAAAACGAATGAAAATTCTCAAATCTATGATAATAACACATACATTAAAAACTATACTTATTTGGGATTTGTTGAGGAAATAAACGATGGATTGATAAAACTTCATCAGAAAAACAAATTCAGTGTCGGTGATGAGATAAGCTTTATGGCATATGACGGCGAAAACATACATGCGGTTGTAAAAGGTATGTATGATGAGAAGATGACGCCGATGGAATCAGCTCCTCATCCAAAACAGTTATTTTATATCGAGCTTGAAAAAGAAATATTGCAGGATATAAAAAAGGGAATGATTATTCGTTCAAGGCATTGCGAAGCTTAAGCAGTGCCTTTTTTTCTATTCTTGAGACATAAGACCTGGAGATGTTTAAAATACCGGCGATTTCTTTTTGCGTGAGCTCGCCGTTTCCGTCAAGACCGAATCTTAATATTATAATTTGTTGCTCACGTTTGTCTAAAACCTTTGCAAAAACACGGGATAAGTGCATTATACTGTCATGATTAATATAGGAATCGATTATTTCTTCGCCATCATTGCTTATGATATCCATAAGACTTATGATGTTTCCTTCCTTGTCGGCACCAATCGGTTCGTATAACGATACTTCACGTGCTTCTTTTCGCTCATGACGAAGACGCATTAATATTTCATTTTCAATACATCTGCTGGCATAAGTAACAAGCCGGTTTCCTTTATGATAATCATAGGTGTTTATTGCTTTTATAAGTCCTATTGTCCCTATGGATATAAGATCCTCAGTGCTCCGGTTTGGGGTCTGGTATTTTTTGACTATATGAGCCACAAGACGAAGATTGTACTCTACTAAAATGTTTCTTGCTTCGATGTCACCGTTTTTCCATTTTTCAAGATATTCCGTTTCTTCTTCTGAAGAAAGAGGCCGCTTAAATGTTTGCAAGATACACCTCGCACAACCATTCTTTTTATATAATATGATAATAAAGGCTGATAAGTGCCTGGTCATTTTTTTTATTTTAAAGATAAAGCCTCATATAGTGTATGGTTTTTCTGTTAATGATGATATAAAACCGGATATATTATTATGATATTCCGTAAACTGCATGTTGCGCAATAATATTGCAACTCATGACATGACATATTGAAAACAAAAAAATGTTTGGTTATAATGGATTGAAAAACTATTGACATTTTAAATATAATAGCCATTAGGTTTAGGGGGTTGCGGTGGAAGATACGGAAACAAAAGAAATAAAAGAAACAAAAAAATTAAAAGAAACAAAAACTTTATCTAAGCAGACTAACATAGAAATTCTTATATTTGTATTGACCATACATTGCCTTCTTCTTTATGGATTTGATGCAATTCCTTTACAGGGTAATATATGGGTTCAAAGATTACTTGAGACAGGATATAAATTTGTTGTTGCTTTGCCGGCTGTTATTGGCTTTTTGATACAGAAAAGAAAAATAAAGGATGTATTTAGCAACAACAGGCACTTTTGGAAATACAGCTTGGTTATTCTTCTTATTACATCTTCTGTCGCTACAGGATACACTCTTTTGTTTTATTGCTTCAATCCTGTTGATACAGGCGATATGGAATTTCAAATGCCAAAAGCTTATACAATTATATATTATCTTGTTACAGACATACTTGTTACAGGCTTGCTTGAAGAGTTTGTGTTCAGGGAATTTGTGCTTGGTACATTGAATGACATTATAGGACAAAAGGGTATTCCGGAAGCAGTCCTTTCGGCGGTTATATTTGGCCTTGTTCATCTTGTAAACGGAAATTGGGAGCAGGTTGCTTTTGCGACATTTTTAGGCCTTGTTCTCGGTATAACAAAACAGAAATATAAGGATTGCACATTCCTTTCATGTGTGCTTGCACACGGGATGTACAATTTTATAAATTATATGGTTGGAAATTTGATATATTTATTTTATTAATGCTTTTCAAAGAAGTAAAAATGTGGTAAACTATGTGTAATTATATTTAGTGAAATGAGAGGAATAATGTATGCGTATTAGTGGTGGACGAAAGAAAATTCGTGTTGGTGATCTCCTCGTTGAAGCAGGAGCTATTACCGAAGACGAGCTTATGCAGGCTATTGAACATCAGAAGGCCAATGGTGGTAAGATTGGTAATGTAATAATGGAGCTTGGTTTCATCAGCCGAGATCTTCTTATAACTGTTCTTTCTACACAGCTTGGTGTTGATTACATAGAAGTAAAAGCTTGTAAAATTGAAGAGGACATTTTGAGACTTGTTCCGGATAACCTTGTAAATAAATACAAGGTTTTGCCAATTGAATTTGACCCGAACAATCCTAATGTTCTTAAGGTTGCAATGGTTGACCCTATGGACCTTAATGCAATCGATGACGTTGCAATTGCAGCAAACTGTCAGGTTGAGCCGCTTCTTGCAATGGAAGACGACATGAATGAAGCTATCGGTAAATATTATGGTAATGCACAGGCTATGGAAGCTGCTGAGGCATACCGTAAGGAAAGAGAGAGTGATACTCTTTCGGAAGCAGAAGAAGATGAATTAAATGCAGATATTGAAAATTCACCTATCGTTTTGCTTGTTAAGCAGATTATCGAAGGCGGAGTAAGACAGAGAGCATCCGATATTCATATCGAGCCTATGGAAACGAGCGTTCGTGTAAGATATCGTATTGATGGTGCGCTCAAGCAGGTAATGACATATGATTACAGTCTGCTTTCAGCAATTAGTGCACGTATTAAGATTATCGGCGGTATGGATATTGCCGAGAAGAGAAAACCACAGGATGGTCGTATCACAATTATGGTTGACCGTAGAGAGTTTGATGTCCGTGTTTCCATGCTCCCTACAGTGTACGGAGAGAAGACGGTTATGAGACTTACCTCCAAGGACGGTCTTACAAAGCCTAAGAGTGCCCTTGGTTTCGATGAATACACAGAGAAGGTATTTGACGGTATCTTAAGTAATCCACATGGTATCATTCTTGTTACAGGACCTACAGGTTCCGGTAAATCAACAACACTTTATACATCACTTAGTGAGCTTAATACAGAAGATGTTAATATTATCACGGTAGAAGACCCTGTCGAGGCAAATATCGACGGTATCAATCAGGTTCAGGTTAATGTTAAAGCGGAGATGACATTTGCCGCCGCACTTCGTTCTATCTTGCGTCAGGACCCTGATATTATAATGATAGGAGAGATTCGTGATGGTGAAACTGCACAGATAGCCGTACAGGCCGCTATCACAGGTCACCTTGTTGTATCCACACTCCATACAAACTCTGCCGCTTCAACAGTAACACGTATCATTGATATGGGCATTGAAGCATACGTAGCAGGTGATGCGCTTGTTGGTGTAATCGCGCAGCGTCTTGTAAGAAGACTTTGTGCTAACTGTAAACAGCCAAGACTTGCAGATGATGACGAGAAGAAAATATTAGGCGTTGAAGATGAAGATGAGGTTGTAGTATACGAACCGGTCGGATGTCCTCTTTGTGGTGACACAGGTTATTCAGGACGAATCGGTGTATACGAAATGATGCCGGTATCAAAAGAACTTCAGGCCGTTATCGCTAAAGGTGCTACAGCCGATGTAATTGAAAAGCAGGCTCTTAGTGAGGGTATGATCACTCTCAAGATGGGAGCTGCAAAACACGTATTAAACGGTATTACATCACTTCATGAGATGAAGAAGATTGTATACACAACAGGCGACGAATATTAAAAAACTTATATAAAAGAATAAGGAGATAAGAAACGATGTTAGATATGAATGAGTTACTTGCATTTGCTGTTGAGCAAAATGCATCTGATGTACATATAGCATGTGGAATACCACCAAAGCTTCGTATTCACGGCAGACTTACTGAAGTTGAATTGCCACCTCTTACACCGCAGGATGCGGCTGAAGCAATCGGTTCTACAATGCATGAAAGACACAAAGCAATACTTAAGGAAAGAGGCGAGGTCGATTTCTCATATGCATCCGAAGGCACAGGACGTTTCCGTGTTAACGTATTCATGGACAGAGGAAATATGGCAGCAGCATACAGAAAGGTTGATACCGTAATCCCAAGACCTGACATGCTCGGTATTCCTGATGCGGTAGTACAATTATATAAGAAGAAAAGAGGTTTGGTACTTGTAACAGGACCTACAGGTTCAGGTAAGTCGACAACACTTGCTTCTATTATTAATAAAGCAAACGAAAATCTTACAGACCATATCATTACACTTGAGGATCCTATAGAGTACGTACATAAACATAAAAAGTCGGTTGTAAACCAAAGAGAAGTAGGAATGGATACACTTAGTTATGCAAATGCTCTTAGAGCTGCACTTCGTGAGGATCCTGATATTATACTCCTCGGAGAGATGAGAGACCTTGAGACTATATCAACAGCAATTACCGCTGCTGAAACAGGCCACCTTGTATTCTCAACACTTCATACAATTGGAGCTGCTTCGACAATCGACCGTATCATCGACGTATTTCCACCTCACCAGCAGCAACAGACAAGAGTTCAGCTTTCGATGATTCTTGAAGGTGTTATCTCACAGGCGCTTATACCTAATGCTGATGGAAAAGGACGTACGGCAGCATTTGAGGTTATGCTTGCAACACCGGCAATCCGAAGCCTTATCAGAGACCAGAAGGTACATCAGATACAGTCTACTATTCAGACAAGCAGGGCACAGGGTATGATTACACTTGATGATTTCATACTTGATTTGTACAAGTCAGGACGTATAACAAGAGACAATGCTCTTATATATGCTCAGGATCAGCAGAGTATGAGAAAACAGATGTAAAACTGTTTTGTGCAAATTTAACAAAAGGTATTTATTTTATTTAACATTATTGCAAAATGTGTTTAAATGATGTATTATCATGGAGGATACATATTGTTAATAAAATGTTCATATTTATTAAATGGGCGGAGGAATAATAATGGCACAGTATAATTACAGAGTTATGGACAAAAGTGGTAAAGCCAAAAAGGGTACCATAGAAGCTCCTAGCGAAGAAAAAGCAAAAGAAAAGCTTAAGACCGAAGGCTACGTTGTTCAGGAAATCAAAGAACAGGGAGCAGCGAAGAAAGGTTTTAGAGGCAAAGTAAAAAATAAGGACTTGGCAGTGTTCTGTAAACAGTTCGTTTCAGTACTTAATGCAGGTGTTACAATTATAGCGGCACTTGAGATGATGGCTGACCAGGTTGATAACAAATCACTTAAGTTTGCACTTAAGGATGCACAGGGCTATGTACAAAAGGGTGGTACTCTTGCAGACGCATTCAAGGCTAATCCTAAAGTATTTCCACCTATCATGGTTAACATGGTAGCTGCAGGTGAGATGTCAGGTAACCTTGAGGTGTGTTTCGAGAGACTTACAACACACTTTGAGAATTCTAATAAATTGCAGTCGAAGATTAAGGGTGCTATGACATATCCTATAGTTATTCTTATTGTAGTAGCTGTCGTAGTAACTGTTCTTCTTGTAGGTGTTATACCTGAATTTGCGACAATGTTCGAAGAAATGGATGCAGAACTTCCGAAACCGACACAGATGCTTGTTGATTTCTCGGATTTCCTTGTACATAAAGGATGGCTTGCAGCAATTATAGTTGTTGCAGCAGTTCTTCTCTTCAGATGGTTCGGAACTACAGACCCGGGACAGCTTATCTATTCTAAGATATCAATGAAGCTGCCTATATTTGGTAACCTTGTTATAAAGTCTGCAGCAGCAACTTTCTCAAGAACACTTGCTACACTTCTTGCATCAGGTATTCCTCTTATGGATGCAATTGAGCAGGTTGCGAAGATGATAAACAATCGTATTATAAGAGACGGTATTTTGGATGCCAAGGTTCAGGTTGCAAAGGGTGTACCTCTTTCAAAACCTATTAGAGATATGGAAATATTCCCTAACATGCTTCCTCAGATGATTCGTATCGGCGAGGAAACAGGTAATATAGAAGATATGATGGATAAGGTTGCAGATTACTACGAGATGGAAGTTAATGATGCAGCTGATGCACTTACAGCTATGATGGAGCCTCTTATTATCTGTCTTATGGCTGTAGTAGTAGGTGGTATAGTTATTGCGATTTACTCACCTATGCTTTCAATGTACGACGCAGTTGATTCATACTAGTTCGTGCGTTTGTAACCGGATATTAGCTGTTGGGCGAGGACGGCGGCTTTTATCATATATAATTTAAAGGAAAATTTTAAAAAAGAAAAGGAGAGAAAATTTATGAAGAAAACAAACAAAGGTTTCTCATTGGTAGAGCTTATCATCGTTATAGCTATCATGGCTATCCTTGCAGGCGCTATCGCACCGGCACTTATCAGATACATTGATAAGTCAAGAAGATCAAACGACGTAACAGCTGCAAAGACAATCAAGACAGCTGTAGAGACAGCTCTT